>JAFAIW010000028.1 GCA_019236495.1 Vulcanimicrobiota bacterium
GCCGCAAGCCCCAGCACCACGAGCAGCACGGTGGAGCAAATCGCGATGCGCATTACCCCGGCGAATAGTTAGCGCGAAACACGTAAATTCCCGGCACCGGTACACAGAGAAAACGCGCGGGGGAATACGTCGACAGGCGGACCGAACGCAAGGTCTCTTCGTCGATGTCGCGAGACCCGGCCGTAAGCCAAAGTGCACTGGCGCTTTGCAACAGCGCTGCATCGAGAACTTTTCCGTTGGCGTCTAAGACGACGCGCGCGAGAACGCTTGTATCGCCGCGCGTTTCTTCTTTCGCGCTCGAAGGATAGGCCGGCTGCCACGGTCGCACCACTTTTGCGTAGCTAAAGAACTCCTTGCACTGCTTCAGGTCCACGTCGCCGTCGTAAATCGCGAAGAGGGACCCCGACGGGGCACGAGCGCGAACCTCGGTATCTGTTATTCCGCCGCTCGTGGTTAGGTCTTGAGGGTACGAAGTGGGCTTCCATCCGTCTTCGTGAGTAACCGCTGGCATCGTCGGGCAGGACGTCTCGGGCATACCTGCGGTCTCAGCTGCCGACACCCACGCCGCTTCCATGGCGAATGGCTCCTTGAAGCTTACGTACTGAGGATCCGATTCATAAGCAATGTCATGAAATACCGCGCCCGCTCGCGTCGTCGTGTGCATATCGTACTCATGAACTGTAACGTTGTTGAAGGACACCCGATAGGTCGTCCCGCCGCCATAGAACTCAAGCGTTCCGCTGTACGTCCCGGGGTCATCCGAGGTCACGACGAAGCCGAATTGCGTGTCCGCGACCGTGTCAGGCCACTTGCGTTCGTGATGAATCGGAATCGGCATTGACACGCTTGCCGCGCAGAGATTCAGCTTCCGCGGAATCGGCGCGCCGGATGCCGACGAAACGCCGACGCACGACGCGACGACGAAAGTGCAAACTGCGGAGGCCGAGAGTCTTCGCATAGCCGTATCGTTCCGCTATGGTGCAGCGGCCCCTTGAATTCGCGTGTAGTCGGTGGTCCAGTTCGTCTCCCAAGTCTTGCCGTTGTCGGCCGAAAAAGCTTGCTCGAAGCGTGGATGGTTGCCGGGACGCAAAGACCATCGGTAACGGACGATGATCGGCCTGCCTTCGTATTTATCCGGCGCGTAGAATTCGCCGACGCCGTTGGAATCGAAGTGGCCGACTTGCGGCGGCGGAACGAGGCCGAGTTTTTTCGTCCCCCAATAGAGCGACCACTGATGCGTCGCCGCGTCGTAAAGGCGCAGCGTCATTCCGGCGATGTAGCGGTCCGAGCAGCGCAGATCGCCGTCCTCGAGCTCGCCGCTCCCCTGCCAAAACGTACTGACGACCGAGGTGCCGTAGCAGTCCTTCCATACGCGATCGTTTGCAAGGCGGTGGCGCAAAAGCCGGTAGTGCGTGTGCCACGAGCCGAGCAAGAAATCGAAGTCGCGGTGGCCGTCGCGGGTGGTTGTGGAAGCGGCCGTTTGCGTCGAGGCGGGGACGGGGGCGAGCGCAACGATCGCGCACAGAAAAGCAGCTGCCGTCAATTTCATCGTTTCATTCTAGCACCCGCAGGACTTCCTTAGAAACCCGCACATTTAAGGACTTCCCATGAGTAAGGCCACGCGCGCGAAGCCTGACTTCGAACGGCACGGGTTGAGCAACGAGCAACTCGTGCAGATGCTCTGGACGATGCTGATGCAGCGCACGCTCGAGAATCGCGGCTTTCAACTCAACCGCCAGGGGAAGATTCCTTTTGCGTCGGCGAGCGAAGGGCACGAGGCAGTGCAGGCCGGGGCCGCGATGGCATTCGAGCGCGGCAAAGACATCCTGGTACCGTACTATCGCGACCTCGGGTTGGCGCTCGGCATCGGCCTCACGCCGTACGAAGTTCTCCTGTCGCTGTTCGCGCGGGCCGACGACCACTCGGCGGGGCGGCAATTCCCGCATCACTATGCAAGCCGCCGGCTCGGCCTTCATACCATTTCTTCCGTGATCGCGGCGCAAATGCCGCACGCGGTCGGCGCCGCGTTTGCATTCAAAGCGCGCGGCGAAGCCGGACGCGCGGTGCTCACCACCTTTGGCGACGGCGCGACGAGCGAAGGCGAATGGCACGAATCGCTCAACTTCGCGGCCGTGCACAAATTGCCGGTCGTCTTTCTCTGCGAGAACAACGAGTGGGCGATTTCGACGCCGCAACGTTTGCAAATGGCCGTTGCCGACGTCGCCGCGCGCGCGGAAGGATACGGCATGCCGGGTGAAAGCGTCGACGGCTTCGACGTACTAGCGTGCTATGTGGCCGTCAAGCGCGCGATGGATCGTGCACGCGGCGGCGGCGGTCCGACGCTCGTCGAAGCAAAGTGCTATCGCTTCCTTTCGCATACGACCGACGATGACGATCGCACCTATCGCTCGCGCGAAGAAGTCGACGAGCGGCGCAAAGACGATCCGGTGCCGAAGTTTGAGCGCCTCCTGGTCGAAAACGGCGTGCTCAGCGAAGACGAACTCGTGGGGGTGCAGCGGCGCGTGCTCGCCGCCGCGAACGACGCGACCGACCGCGCGGAAACGATGCCCTATGCCGAGCCGTCGGAACTCTACACGCGGCTCTACGAGGGCCCGTGGGAGCCGTGGCGCTAAAGCGCGTATAGTCCCACTCCGCACCTCCCGGGGAAGAGTCCAATGGCAAAAACGATGACTTCGGCGGCTCCCGGCAAGCTGGAACGCCACGGCTTGACGGACGAGCAACTGCGCGCGATCTTCCGCAACATGCTGATGCAACGGCAGCTCGATAACCGCGGCTTTCAACTGAACCGCCAGGGCAAGATTCCCTTCGCGCTGGGGAGTGAGGGTCACGAAGCCATCCAAGCCGGAGCCGCGATGGCCTTCGACCGCGGCAAGGACGTGCTGGCGCCTTATTATCGCGACCTCGGTCTCGCACTCGGAATCGGCTTCACGCCGCTCGAAGTCATGCTGTCGCTCTTCGCGCGCGCGGCGGATCACAACGGCGGGCGTCAATTCCCGAATCACTATTCGAGCCGCCGGATCGGCATGATGTCGTTCAGCTCCATTTTGGCGGCGCAAATCCCGCACGCCGTCGGCGCGGCCTACGCGATCAAGTACCGCAAAGAAGCCGGGCGTGCGGTGCTCGTTACGTTCGGCGAGGGAACCACAAGCGAAGGCGAGTGGCACGAATCGCTCAATTTTGCGGCCGTGCATGCGTTGCCGATCGTCTTTCTGTGCGAGAACAACCAATGGGCCATCTCGACGCCGGTCGACAAGCAGATGGGACAGCCCGAAGTCTGGAAGCGCGGGGCCGGCTACGGCATGCCGGCGGAGCGGTTCGATGGTTTCGATCCGCTCGCCACGTACGACGTGGTGCGGCGCGCCATGGAACGTGCACGCAGTTGCGGCGGTCCGACGCTGGTCGAGGGAATGTGCTATCGCTTTCTCTCGCACAGCACCGATGACGACGACCGCACCTATCGCACCAAAGAAGAGGTCGATCGCAACCGTCAGCACGATCCCGTGCCGCGCTTCGAGCGCGTGCTGGTTGAAAACGCGATTATGACCGCGGCCGACGTCGATTCAATGAAAAAAGACGTGCTGCGCGAGACGAACGCGGCGACCGATGAAGCCGAAGCGCTGCCGTACGCGCCGCCGTCCGAGCTCTACACGAACGTCTACGAAGGAGCCTACGAGCCATGGCAGTAGCGACGCCCGCAAAAACGATGACCAACGTCGAAGCGGTCCGCTCGACGCTGTACGACGCTCTCAAGCGTGACGACCGGATCGTCATTTTGGGTGAAGACGTCGGGAATCGTGGGAACGTCTTTTTGATCACCAAAGGCTTCATCGACGAGTTCGGGCCGGAACGAATCATCGATACGCCCATCGCCGAAGCGTCCATCGTCGGGATTGCGATCGGCATGGCGATGGAGGGCTTACGCCCCATCGCGGAGATCCAATTCGCGGACTTCATCTATCCGGCATTCAATCAAATCGTGGGCGAGGCAGCGAAGACGCGCTATCGCAGCAACGGGGAGTACACGTGTCCCCTCGTTATACGAACGCCGTACGGCGGCGGCGTGCGCGGCGCACTTTCCCATTCGGTTTCGATCGAAGCGCTGTTCTACCACGTCCCGGGTTTGACGATTCTCGCTCCTTCGACCCCGCGCGACATCAAGGGCCTCCTCAACGCCGCCATCGAGGCCAACGACCCGGTGCTCTTCTTGGAGCACAAGCGCACGTATCGACTCATCAAAGACGAAGTGCCGGATGAATATTACACGGTTCCGATCGGTAAAGCCAACGTTTCGAAAGTCGGGCATCAGTTGACCGTCGTCTCCTACGGGTTGTACGCACATCAGGCTCTCGATGCGGCGCACCGCCTCGAGGAGGAAGATCACTCGGTCGAAGTGATCGACTTACGCTCCATCCGGCCGATGGACCGTTCGACGATCCTGGAATCGGTACGCAAGACTCGCAAACTTCTCATCGTTCACGAAGACAACAAGTTCGGCGGCATCGGTGCGGAGATCAGCGCGATGGTGGCCGAAGAGGCGCTGTTCGATCTCGATGCGCCGATTCGCCGCTTGTGCGGACCGGACGTCCCTGCAATGGGTTACGCACTCCCGCTGGAAGAGGAATTCATGATCTCGACGGAGCGCATGGTCGACGCAATGCGTGAAATGGTGACATTCTGATGGCAACCACGATTACGATGCCGCAACTGGGTGAAACGGTAACCGAAGGAACGGTCGCGCAATGGCTCAAGAAGCCGGGCGAGAGCGTCGAGAAGTACGAACCGTTCGTTGAAGTGTCGACCGACAAAGTCAATGCGGAAGTTCCGGCGCCGGTAACCGGAACGATTCGCGAATTGCTGATCAAAGAAGGCGATACGGTGGCGACCGGAACGCCGATTGCGGTCATCGACGAAGTGGAAGGCGCCGCGGCGCCGGCTCCGCACGCCGCTCAGCCCCACACCCCCCATCAACCCCGGCACGCCTCGCAAGCGCCGCCCCCGCCGGCCCCCTCGCAGGCTGCACCGCAGCCGGCTGCATCCGCACCTGCGGCGGCCGCGGGGTCGCGGGGCAACGGCACGGCAGCGGCTCGAAACGGGCCCACCGAGGGCGCACTCCGCGGTGCTTCTCCGGCGGTGCGCCGCCTCGCCCGCGAGCACCACATCGATATCGCGCAGCTGCGCGGAACCGGCACGAACGGGCGCGTCACCGCCGACGACGTGCTCGCCGCGGCCCGCCTCGGGCCTTCCGCCGCGGTCGGTGCGGCCATTGCCGAACCGCCGCGCGAACGCGCCATCCCACCCGACGGCAAGAGCACCTATGCCGACCCCATTCCGGGAACCATCGTCCCGCTGAGTCAAGCGCGCAAGATCATCGCGCAGCGCATGGTCGAATCGAAGTCAACCGCGCCGCATGCGTGGTCGATGGTCGAGGTCGACGTTACGAACGTTTGGAAATGGCGCGCCAAAGAGAAAGACCGATTCGCGCGCGACACCGGATATTCGTTGACGCTCTTGCCCTTCTTCATCCGCGCCGTCGTGGAATCGCTGCACGCCTTTCCGTTGATGAACGCGAAGTTCACGGATGCGGGCATCGCGGTACAGAAAGACGTCAATATCGGCATTGCGATCGGCTTGCCCGCAAATCTCGTCGTCCCCGTCGTGAAAAATGCGGACAAATTGTCGATCAAAGGCCTAGCTATCGCGGCCGGCGAGCTCATCGAAAAAGCCCGCCGGAACAAGCTATCGGTCGACGATCTGGCAGCTGGGACGTTCACCGTCAACAACAACGGAGCAAACGGCTCCTATGCCTCGGCTCCGATCATCAACGGCGGCCAAGCCGGCATTGTTACGATGGAAGCGGTCGTCAAGAAACCCGTGGTCACGAAAGACGACGCCATCGCAATCCGCTCGATGATGAACGTCTGCCTGTCGCTCGATCATCGCGTGGTCGACGGATACGTCGCGAGCGGTTTTCTCGCCGATCTGAAGCGACGCTTGGAAGCGCTCGGCCCCGACGGCGTACTCTAGACGCTCCGGCAAGGCGCCCGCCGAAGCGGTTAGCGAGGGGGCATTCACGGTATAAGCTTCTTTGAGAAAGCGAGTACCCACGATGCTCTACGAATACGAAGCCTGCAGTCGCTGCCACAGGCAGCGAGTCGTCGGTTACTACGATGGCGTCGTGTACTGCATGATCCGCTCGACGTGCGAATGCTTCAACACGCTGGGGCGGCGTTTTCGCGATCCGGGGCCACTCGGCCGTGCGCGGCGCTGGGCCAAAAATCACGCCTTCTTGGAGATACGCTCCGCAACGCATAGCCGCTGAAATCACAGGGGTTTCCAAGCGGCCGCCCCCATAGTGACGCGCATGAAGCGTGCTTTGACGATCGCCTCAGTCTTATTGTGCTTAGCCGGCGCACCCGCGTTCGCGCAAAGCGTGCTTGCGAAAGCCGATACATTGTTTCAGGCAGGCTCGTTTCGCGAAGCCGAAGCCGCCTATCTGGATGCGCTCCGAGGGGAGCCCTCAAACGCGCACGCGGCGCTGCAACTCGCGCGGCTGGAATTGTATCGAAACGAACTCGGCGCGGCAAAGCGCGACTATGCGGCCGCGGCACGTTTGCCCGGGGCGGATAACGCGCGCATTCAGCGCGATCTCGCAACGATCGCGCAACGCGAAGCCGTGGCGAATGCCGGTGCGAGCGTCAGTCTTCCCGCGGGCGGCCTGGCCATTCCGATGCTAGCGCTCGATCCGCTTCCGCTTTTCTCGGTGACCGTCAACGGGCATCTCGGCCACTTCTTACTCGACACCGGCGCGCCGGATCTCGTGGTCGACAGCGACTTCGCCAAGGAGATCGGCTTGCAAACGACCGCTCTCGGCGAAGGCATCTTCGCCGGCGGTAAACGCGCGCAGATCGCGCGGGCAACCGTTGCGGAATTCTCGCTCGGATCCGTCGTCATGCACGACCTCGACGCCGACGTCTCCCCAACGCGCCCCGTGCAGCTTTTCGACACGCCGGTGGATGGGATCATCGGCACGGTGTTTCTCGAACACTTTCTGAGCACCATCGACTACCCGCGGCACCGCCTCGTTCTCCGGCCGCGCGCACAGTCGCATGCATTTGAAGCCGCGTTGCCGCAAACCGCCGTGCTCGCAAACCTGTACCTTGTCGGCGATCACTTTCTCTTTTCGCACGGCACCATCAACGATCTGCGCGGTCAAACGCTGTTGCTCGACAGCGGACTCGCCGGCGGCGGCTTTACCGCCGACAAGCCGACGCTGGACGCCGCACACATTGCGCTGGATACGGAACATGCAGAACGCGGCATGGGAGGCGGAGGCGCGGTGCAAGCCATCCCGTTCGTCGTCGACAAATTGTGCGTGGGCGTGGCCTGTCAGCGGAATATCCGTGGGCTCTTCACGCCCGAGGGCAGCGCCATGGGGATTTTCCCGTTCACCGTCGGGGGAACGGTGTCGCATCAGTTTCTGGAGCGCTACGCCGTGACGTTCGATTTCGATGCGATGCGCGTCGCACTGGTACCGTAGCCGGTCGACCCCGCGCCAGGGTCGCGGAGCCGTGGGCCGAGAAGACCACGCCTTCACGATGCAGATTCGCAAGCAGTTCCGGTTCGAAGCCGCGCACGTCTTGCCGTACCACCTCGGCAAGTGCGCGAACGTTCACGGTCATTCGTATCGCCTCGACGTGACCATCGCCGGACCGCTCCAAGCCGACGGCCCGGCGCGCGGCATGGTGGAAGACTTCGAGCGCATCGGAGACGTCGTCGAACGCGAGATCATCGCGCAATTAGATCATCGTTCGCTGAACGACCTCATGGAAAACCCCACGTGCGAAGCCATCGTCGCGTGGGTATGGGAGCGTCTTCGCCCGGTATTACCGGGTTTGACCGAGCTCGTCTTGTGGGAAACCCCAACCTCGTGCGCGATCCTGCATGCAAGCGACGTTCCATAGTGTTGCAGCTTTCGGAAATTTTCTACAGCCTCCAAGGTGAAGGAACGTTTACCGGAACGCCCGCGCTTTTCGTTCGTTTGGCGGGTTGCAATCTCTCCTGCGATTTCTGCGATACCGACTACTCCCTGAAATTTCTCGCTTCGGTACCGGAGGTCGTCGAGCACGTCCGCCGGGAAGGGCAAGGGTGTCCGATGGTGATCCTGACCGGCGGCGAGCCATTCGCGCAAACGCAGACGCCGGAGTTGATCGACGCCCTGCGCGACGACAAACGCCGGGTTCACGTCGAATCGAACGGAACGATCCCGGTGAGTCTCGCCGGAGACGTCTGGCTCACCGTCTCGCCGAAGGAACGCTTGCACGATACGATGGCGCAGCGAGCGGACGAGGTGAAGCTGATCGTGAACGGTCGCGTCCCGCTGGAATGGATCGATCGCTTCCCGGCGACGACGCCGATTTTTCTGCAGCCGGAAGGCAATAAACCCGCGAACGTCGCGTTGTCGGTTGAAGCTGCAAAGGCGCATCCGGAGCGCTTGCGCTTGTCGCTGCAAACGCACAAATTCATTGGGATACGGTAGCGCGTGATTTTGATTTGCTGCGCGGTCGGCGCGGAGCTGGCGTTTTTGGAATCGATCCCGCACGTCGAGATGCTCGTCACGGGCGTCGGCCCGATCGAGGCGGCGGCGAGCTTGTCGCGCGCGCTCGCGCAGAGCGCGTATGCGCTCGTGATCAATGCCGGCGTCGCGGGAGCTTTCGGCGAGGCGACGATCGGCGAGGGCGTGGTCGTCGCGGAAGAATTCATGGAAATCGGCCTCGAGACGGGCGCTCCGCTCGCGCTTCCCGATGGGGCGCGCGTGGTCGATCGTGCGGCCTCGGAGCTTACGCTCGTCGATCGCTTGGTAGAGCGCGGATTTCGCAGCGTGCGCGGTATGACGGTCTCTCGCGTGACCGCAACCGACGAAAGCGCGCAACGATTGGCGGCCTACGGAGCGGAAATCGAAACGATGGAAGGGTTTGCGGCCTTGCGCGCGGCCGAGATCGCAGGCGTTCCGGCGATTGAAGTGCGCGGCATCTCGAACTTCGCACGCGATCGCTCGCAAAGCCGCTGGGATCTCGCGGCCGGCATCAAAGGATTGGAGAACGTCTTAGGCGTGCTGCTCTCGATGGTTTCCGGTACGGAATGAGGGCGCTTTCGCTCGCGTACTCTCCATGTCCAAACGACACGTACGTCTTTGCGGCGCTTACCAACGGACTGCTCGACGCCGCACCCGACGTTCGCGCGGTGTTGGAAGACGTCGAATCGCTCAACGCGTCGGCCCGTCGTGGGGACTACGAGATCACAAAAGTGAGCTACGGAGCCGTGCCGGAGTTACTCGAGCGCTACCGGGTCCTGCGCTCGGGCGGCGCGCTCGGCTACGGATGCGGCCCTCTACTCGTGACGCGCCCGCAAAACGCCGCGCCGCTCGAATCGTTTGCGGAAAAGACGATCGCGATTCCGGGAGAACGCACGACGGCGTTTTTGTTGCTGCGCCTCGCGCTTGGAAAAGCTCCGCCCGTCATTGCGCTTCGTTTCGACCGTATCGTCGACGCGGTCGCGGAAGGCGTGGTCGACGCGGGGCTGATCATTCACGAGTCGCGATTCACCTATCGTGAGGCCGGTCTTCACGCCGTGGCGGATCTCGGTGAATGGTGGGAACAAACCACCGGGCTCCCCATCCCGCTCGGCGCAATTCTGGCGCGACGCGACCTTTCGGATGAAAACATTGCCGAAGTGGAGCTCGCCATTCGCCGGAGCTTGCAGTTCGCGCGCACGCATGAAGATCGTATCATGCCGTACGTTCGCGAACATGCGGCGGAAACGAGCGAGCGCGTCATGCGCGCGCATATCGAGCTCTACGTGAACGACTTTACGGACGATCTCGGGCCGTCAGGCGAAAAGGCGGTGCACGAGCTTTTTCGCCGTGCCGCCGAGGCCGGACTCATTCCGTCCGGCCGCGATGCCGCGTTTGCGTAGCGTTTTCGCGCTGGCCTTCGCGGTCATAACGGCGCTCGCGCCGGCCGGCGCTGCCTCACCGCCTCCGGCGAAAATCGTGCTCGGCGACGAAGTCTTCTTGCGCGAGGCGTGGCGCGATCTGCACGGACGCTGCGTCGGCGTCATCACCAATCAAACCGGAGTTACGTCCGCGCTCGAATCGGTGGTGGACGCGATCCGTCACAATCCTTCGATCTGCATCAAGGCGATTTACGCTCCGGAACACGGCTTTCGCGGCGATCGAAGCGCCGGCTCGGCAGTGGCCTCCTATACGGATCCGGCAACCGGGCTCCCGGTTTACAGCTTGTACGGCGCAACACGGCACCCGACTGCCGCGATGTTGAGCGGCGTGGACGTGCTGCTGTTCGACATTCAAGATGTGGGCGATCGCGCGTACACGTACATCTCGACGATGGCGTATGCGATGGAAGCCGCTAAGGAATTCGGCAAAGAGATCTGGATTTTGGACCGGCCGAATCCGATCGGCGGCGCCGTCGAGGGTCCCGTGCTCGATCCACACTTTGCTTCGTTCATTGGGCTCTATCCAATCGCGGTTCGCCACGGCATGACGGTAGGCGAGCTTGCAAGACTCTTCAACGATCGCTTCGGGATCGGCGCGAAACTGCGCGTCATTACGATGCGCGGCTACTCGCACGACATGCTGTGGCCCGACACCGGACTGCAATGGGTACAGACGTCGCCGAACATTCCGACGTGGGAAACGGCGGTCGTGTATCCGGCAACCGGCCTGCTCGATTACGCGGGCGTCAACAACGGGACCGGAACGGCGAAGCCGTTTTTCTTTGCGGGCGGCTACGGGGTCAACCCGCACGAGCTCGCGCGCGCCCTCGACGCGCGCGGCATCCCCGGTGTCGCATTTCGAGCCGCCTATTGGACGCCCACCTCCGGATTTTGGAAAGACAAAGTGCTGGGCGGCGTGGAGCTGATGGTCTTCGACCCGCGCACCTTTCCCGCGGTGCGAACCGGCGTGGAAATTCTCACCGCGATGCGCGCGCTCGAGCCTTCGTGGCTTTCGATCAAGCCTGCGGAGCTGGATCGGGATTGGGGGACCGACGCACTGCGCTTGCAATTGCAGTCCGGCGCCAGCGCGAGCGAGATCGTGGAATCGTGGCAGCCCGCGGTGCGTACGTTCGAAACGCTGCGCACTCGATATCTGCTCTATCCATAGCAGGATCGATGACGGGACAACGGATCGTCCTTGCCACGTGGGGATCGCTTGGGGACCTTCATCCGTATTTGGCGCTCGGATGCGAATTGCGCAGCCGCGGCCACCATCCGCGGATCGCAACGATGCGATTGCACGAAGAAACCGTTCGCGAAGCGGGCCTCGACTTCGCACCGATTCGCCCGGACGTGCGCATCGACGACGCGCTACTGGTCGCTCGCTTGATGGACGGCGCGCGTGGTCCGCGGCGGCTCTTCACCGAGGTGCTGATTCCGGCTATCGAGGCACAGCGCAAGGACGTGGAAGCCGCGCTCGACGACGCCGACGCCGTGGTCACGCACCCCGCAGTCCCGGTCGCGCCAATCGTCGCGCGGGCGCGCGCCCTCCCCTGGATTTCCAGCGTGCTCGCACCGCTCTCGTTTCTTTCCTGGCGCGATCCCGCGTCGCTGCCGGGTTTGCCGAGCGCGTTGCTCCGCCGCATCCCGGCTTTGGCGCGTTTGGGCAACGGCGTCGCACGAGCTTTGACGCGTTCGTGGGTTGCACCGATCGATGCGATGCGGCGCTCGCACGGACTGCGCGACGACGGCCACCCGATTTTCGAAGGGCAACACTCGCCGCGTTTGACGCTCGCGCTTTTCTCGTCGCTGCTCGCTGCACCGCAACGCGATTGGCCGCCGAACACGGTGCAGACCGGGTTTCTTTTCTACGATGGAATGCACGAGCATCGCCGCTCGAGCGACGAGCTACGCGCCTTTCTGGCACACGGTGACCCTCCGCTCGTCTTCACGCTTGGATCGTCGGCGGTTTTTTCCGCCGGTACGTTCTTTCTGGAGAGCGCACGCGCCGCGCAACGACTCGGCCGCCGCGCCGTGCTCGTGGTGGGCCGCGATCCTGCAAGCGTTCCGCCGAACTTGCCTCCGGCAATTCTTGCGGTTCCCGTTGCTCCGTATTCCGAGTTGTTCGCACGTGCGGCCGCAATCGTGCATCAGGGCGGGATCGGCACCACGGCGGAAGCACTGCGCGCCGGGGTCCCGATGGTGGTGATGCCATTTAGTCACGATCAGCCCGACAATGCCGACCGGGTCGTGCGACTCGGCGCCGGCCGAAGCATTTCGAGACGCCGCTACCGCGCGACGCATGTCGCACACATGCTCGCAGCTCTGCTCGACGACGCACGAACGATCGCAGCGGCGAAGGCCGCCGGCGAGAGAATTCGGGGCGAACGCGGCGTGCAAATTGCCGCGGATGCGATCGAGCGGGCTATTCCTCGTGTTCCTTGGCGCGCTGACGAATGTAATTCAACTGCCAAAGGTGGATGAAGCGCTGTAGCTCTTCGGTAGTGGCGGCTTCGACGTCGACGAACGCTACGCCGTACGCAAACTTCTTACGCATCAAATCGAAAAACGGAACGAGGACCTTGGCGTTCACGTGAAACTCGGCGAATGCTTTGGGTTTGACCTTCTCCGTCTTCGTGCGTCGTCCAAACGGCGTTTCTTCGTAAACCTCCTTGTCGATCTTCATCGTTTCGAGAAAATCGTCGGGAACGTGAAACCGCAGTGCGAGTGCGGATTGTTTGAGGAAGTCCTCATCGGCGAGAAGGCGCAATCCCCCCGCGCTCAAGTCGTTCGCGGTGGCACCGCGCGGACCGACGCGTCCGCCGAGCGTATACGATACCGCAAACTCCACGGGCATACGAAAAGACGAGCGCTTTTGCGCTCCCGCCGCGGCGTCCGGCTTACGTCCTGCCGTAGGCCGCTCCGGCTTCTTCTTTTTGCCGAAGTGGAACATGGTGGAGCAGCCGTTCGCGCCGGAAGGCTTCCATTCCGGCCGCGCGCAAGGTTGCGGTCGTGCTCCACGAACGCTTGATCGAGGCGCTCGGCGCCGGCGCCGTCAAGACGTCACCCGAGGATTTGGCGGTGTACGCCTTCGATGCGTATTCGCAAGCACCGCCACCGGCCGCAGTGGTTCTTCCGGCAAACACGCGCGACGTCGCCGCCGTCGTCAAAATCGCCAACGATTGCGGCGAGCCCATCGTGGCGCGTGGGGCGGGCACGGGCCTCTGCGGGGGCGCCGTGCCGTTGCATCGCGGTATCGTCATTTCGTTTGCACGCATGAACCGAATGCTCGAACTCGACGCGCGCAATCGCCGGGCTCGCGTGCAGCCCGGTCTCGTGAACCTCGACTTGTCGCGAACCGTCGAGAGTTCCGGCCTGTTCTACGCGCCTGACCCCGCCTCGCAAAAGAGTTCCACGATCGGCGGAAATTGCGGAACGAATGCCGGTGGTCCGCATTGCCTCGGCTATGGGACGACCGTCAATCACGTCCTGGGTTTGGAAGTCGTGGATCATCAGGGTGAAACTTTTACCACGTCGATCGACGACGTCGGATACGACTTGACGGCCGCGCTGGTAGGCAGCGAAGGCACGCTGGGCATCATCACGGCGATCGACGTTCGCCTCTTGCGCTTGCCGGAAGCGGTGCGCGTGTGGCTCGCGGCCTTCGGCGACGTGGAGAGCGCGTCGGGCTGCGTTTCCGCAATCGTCGCCGCCGGGATCGTTCCGACCGCGCTCGAGATCATGGACGACGTCATCGTCAAGGCGGTCGAAGCGGCGTTCGGCGCCGGTTATCCGCTCGATGCGGGCGCCGTCTTACTAATCGAGCACGCCGGTTTCGCGGACGACATGGACGAGCGCGAGCACGCGATCGAACGGATCGCGGCGGAGCACGGCGCGCTTTCGTGGCGCGCCGCGCGAACGCAAGCCGAACGCGACGCGCTGTGGGCGGGACGCAAAGGCGCGGCCGGCGCCACCGGACGGATCGCGCCGAACTACTATACGCAAGACGTCTGCGTTCCACGCAGCAAATTGCCGGCGGCGTTGCATTTCGTGCAGGAGTCCGCCCGGCGTCACGGCTTGACGGTTGGAAACGTCTTCCACGCCGGAGACGGCAATCTACACCCGCTCTTGATGTACGACCGGCGTGAAACGAAACAAGTCGCGGCCGTTATCGAAACGGGCAACGAGATTCTGCAGGCTTGCGTGGAGCTGGGCGGGACGATCAGCGGAGAGCACGGTGTGGGCGTCGAGAAGCGCGAAGCGATGACGCTCGTGTATTCCACTGAAGATCTGGCTGCGATGGCCAACGTTCGCGACGTTTTCGATCCGAAGTGGAAACTGAATCCCGAAAAAATCTTTCCGGCCGGCACGCGATGTCCCGAGCTTCCGTAGCCGACGCGACGAAGCGCGTCGTTCCCGCCGGAATCGCCGACGTGCAACGCATCGTTGCAGAAGCAAACGCGCGCGCCACGCCGGTGGCAATCGAAGGCGGAAATACCCTCACCGGAATGGGCCTGCCCGGCACGGCGGCCTTCGTGTTGTCGACGGCCGCGCTCAAACGCGTGAAGAGTTACTCGGCCGCGGATCTGACGGTGAGCGTGGAATCAGGCATGACCGTGCGCACCCTCCGCACCTTGCTCGCGGAGACACGCCAATTCGTTCCGATAGACGCGCCGCGCGCCCAACACGCAACCGTCGGCGGAACGCTTGCCGCCAATTGGCTCAGCCCTCGCCGCCATCTCTACGGCCGCGCGCGCGACTTCGTAATCGGGTCGCAGATCGTACTTGCGGACGGCACGCTCGCACATGCCGGCGGGATGGTCGTGAAGAACGTGGCGGGTTACGACATGAGCCGCCTCTACGTCGGCTCTTTCGGCACGCTCGGAATTCTTACGTCGCTCAATTTCAAAACGCTGC
>JAFAIW010000095.1 GCA_019236495.1 Vulcanimicrobiota bacterium
ATCGGCGGCGGCATGGCGAACACGTTTTTGGCCGCGCAGGGCTACGATGTCGGACGCTCGCTGCGCGACGACGATCTCGGGCCCGCGAAACGTTTGCTCGCAGACGCCGCCTCACGCGGCGTTCCGCTGCATCTTCCCACGGACGTCGTGATAGCGCCGAGCCTCGACGCAGAAGCGTCTGCCCGAACGGTGAGTCTCGCGAACGTGGATGATGAGATGATCCTCGACATCGGCGAAGCAACCGCGCGCGCGTACGCCGCGGTGATCGAAGCGGCAAAAACGATCGTTTTCAATGGACCGATGGGCGTCTACGAACGGCGTGCATATCAAGCGGGCACGCGCCTCGTGGGCGAAGCGATCGCGCGCGCCACTGCACGCGGTGCGACGAGCGTCGTTGGGGGCGGCGACGCGGCGGCGGCCGCGCAGCAGCTCGGTTTCGCGCGGTCGGTGTCGCACGTCTCGACGGGCGGCGGCGCGACGCTGGAATTTCTCGAAGGCAAGACGCTCCCGGGCGTCGCGGCGCTCGAGGTAATCGCGGCCCGATGAGACGAACGCTCGTTGCCGGCAATTGGAAGATGCACAAGACCGTCCGCGAAGCGGTCGCACTCGCACACGCCCTGGCGCAACGTTCGACCGAATTTCCGGCCGCCGTGGACGTCGCCGTCTGTCCGCCGTTCACCGCACTCGAAGCGGTGGGCCATCGATTACGCGAATGCCCGCGAATCGCGCTCGGCGCGCAAAACATGCACTGGGAGAATCACGGCCCGTTTACCGGCGAAATCTCGCCGGTCATGCTGGCGGACCTCGAGGTGCGTTACGTCATCGTCGGACATTCCGAGCGGCGCATGTACTGCGGTGAGATGGACGAAGCGTGTGCGAAAAAAGTTCGCGCCGCGCTGGCCCACGGCATCGTGCCGATTCTGGCGGTCGGCGAAACGCTTGCCGAAAAGGAGACGGGGCTTACCCTCGACGTGGTGCGGCGGCAAACGCGGGCCGGGTTCTCCGCGGTGACCGCCGCTGAGCTCGCGCACGTCGTGCTCGCTTACGAACCGGTCTGGGCCATCGGTACCGGGCGCAGCGACGATCCCACCAATGCAAACGCGACGATGCAGGCGATTCGAGAATCGCTGGCCGGATTGTCGGACGTGCCGATTCTTTACGGAGGAAGCGTCAAACCGGAAAACATGGAAGCGTTTGCGGCCATGCCGAACGTCGACGGCGCGCTCGTCGGCGGCGCGAGTCTCGATGCGGATTCTTTTACGGAAATCGTGCGTGGAGCGCGCGTGGTCGCGCGATGAAACACGGTCCGCTGGTGCTCGCCGTCTTAGACGGCTGGGGCTGCAGCGAAGCCCTTCGCGGAAACGCGATTGCGGCCGCGAAGCTGCCGCACTGGCGCGCTTTTTTCGAGCGGTATCCCTGGACGATGTTGCACGCCAGCGGCGAGGCCGTCGGCTTGCCCAAAGGCATCATGGGAAATAGCGAAGTCGGCCACATGAATCTCGGCAGCGGGCGCGTCGTGCCGCAAGGCGTGGTCGTCATCAATGCCGACATCACGACCGGCGATTTCGCGCGAAATCCCGTACTTCTCGCCGCCATCGAACACGTTCGCGCGGGCAATGGCCGGCTGCACCTGATGGGTCTGGTGTCGGACGGATGCGTCCACAGCAGCTTCGAGCACCTGGTTGCATTGATCGACGCCGCGGCCGCCGCGCACGTCGATTTTGCGATCGATGCGTTTCTCGACGGACGGGACACGCCGCCCCGTTCGGCGGACGGTTTCGTCGCCCGGCTCGAATCGAAACTGCGCGAGGCGGGCCACCCGGATGCCGTCGCCACGGTGACCGGCCGCTACTATGCCATGGATCGCGACAAACGTTGGGAACGAACGCAACTCGCGTACGATGCGCTCGCATCGGGAATCGCACCGCATCGCGCCGTCACGGCGAGCGAAGCGGTGGCCTTGGCATACGCGCGCGGCGAGGATGACGAGTTCGTTCTGCCCACAATTGTCGGGACGCCGCGCCCCATCGACGACGGCGATGCGGTGATTTTCTTCAACTTTCGCCCCGATCGGGCCCGGCAGCTCACGCTCGCGTTCACTCGACCGGGCTTCTCCGAGTTTCCGGTCAAGCGCTATGCGCGGCTCTTCTTCGCGACGATGACGAAATACGAAGAAGATTTCGACAACCCCGTGCTCTTCGGTCCGCGTCCGCAGCGTGACACTTTCGGCGAAGTTCTGTCGCGCGAAGGGCTGCGTCAGTTGCGTCTCGCGGAAACCGAAAAATATGCGCACGTGACGTATTTTTTCAACGGAGGCCGCGAAGAGGTTTTTGAGGGTGAAGATCGCGAGCTGATCCCTTCCGATCGAAGCGTTCCTACGTACGACCTCGCGCCGCGCATGCGCGCGCAGGAAATCACCGACTTCGCGATCGCCGACCTCCAAGCGCACAGGCACGACGCGATCGTCATGAATTATGCCAACGCCGATATGGTGGGGCACACGGGCAAATGGAAGCCCACGATCGCGGCGGTCGAGATCCTCGATACGTGTTTGCAGCGCTTGGCGGACGCGGTACTCGCGGCCGACGGTTTGCTCGTCGTCACTGCCGATCACGGAAATGCCGAGGAGAAGCTCGACGAGCGCGGCAATCCGCTCACCGCGCACACGACCAATCCGGTACCCTTGATTTTGATCGGCAACGATGTGCGCGGCCACTTCACCGAGGGAGGGAAGCTCGGAGATGTGGCTCCGACGTTGCTCTCGATTGCGGAACTGCCGATTCCGGCGGCGATGACCGGAAACGTCATTTTTCAGCGGGATCCGGTCAGCGCCGCGACGTGAAGCACGCCGCTCGCCTGCGCACCGTCGCCGGTGGATCGCTGGACGTTGCGGTCGTACTGGGAACCGGGCTTTCCGAGGCGCTGGACGCGCACGCCCGCTTCTCGCGGACGCCGTTCACCGCGTTCGGCGGCATGCCGGTCGCGGCGCTGGCCGGACACGCCGCGCAAGTGTTGATCGGCACGTGGCACGATCGCCGCATCGTGGTGTTCGCCGGACGGGTGCACCTCTATCAAGGATTCAGCGCGCAGGACGTCACCTACAACGTGCGCCTCGCGCATGCGGCCGGAGCGCGCACCCTCGTATTGACCAACGCGGCCGGAGCTTTGAGTGCGAAACTCTCGGCGGGAGACCTCATGCTGATCTCCGATCAACTGAATCTCACGGGAAGCAACCCGCTCGCCGGTACGGGTGAGTTCGCGCCGTTCGTCGACATGACCGACGCATACTCGGCGCGCCTGCGGCAACTTGCAAAGGCGGCCGCGCCGCGAAAACGCGGTTTGCGCCGGGGGATCTACGCCGGGGTGTCCGGTCCATCGTACGAGACTCCCGCCGAAGCGGCCATGCTCCGTTCGTTGGGTGCGGATGCGGTCGGGATGTCGACCGTGCTCGAAACGATTCAAGCGCGCGCGCTCGGCATGGAGGTGCTGGGGTTGAGCGTCATCACGAACGTCGTGGGTGCGCCCGCAAGCCATCAGCGCGTGACCGAAGTTGCGGCGCAGGCCGCGCCGCGCGTAGCGGAATTTCTCGACGGACTGCTCGCGGCGCTTCAGTAGTCGAGGCAGTACGAGCCGGCCGAATCGACGATCAGAAGTTCTCCATGCAGAGCGATTGTGCGCACCGCATGATCCCAAAACGTGCGCACGACGATCGCAAGCGGCACGAGCTTCGCGAGCAAGGCCCGCGCACGAGACGACAAGGCGACGCCGTCGCGCGCCCACGCCGGATGATCGCGCGGCAGCGGCGGTACCAGCTCGAGGTCGGCCGCGGACCCGCTCCCGCTTGGAGGCGCCGCTTCAAGCGTGCGGCGTATCGGCATATGACTTTCGCAAGCGCTGCAACGCGGACAAATGGAGCTGCGAGACACGTTGCGGCGAAACGCGCATCGCGCGACTAATCGCGCGCAGCGGAATGCCGTCGTAGTAGTGCAACGCCAAGAGCCTCTTCAAGCGGTCGGGCAAACGGCAGATGCGAGCGCGCAGGGCGCGATGCTCGGACATGGTGATAACCGCGATGGACGGATCCGCGGCCCAGTCTTCAGGTAACTGTTCGCCGGACGGCAATGGAGCATCCAGCGACACCGGCGCGTTGCGATAGGCGTGGAATCGCGCTCTGCCCAAGGTGGGACGGCGCCGTTCCATTTCGTTCAACGACGGGAGCGACCCACGTTGCGTCGCCAGGGCGTAACGGTCGCGTTCGGCTTCGCGAATCTCGCGGCGAACGCGTTCCGAAACCGGATCGAGCCGCCGAATGCCGTTGAGCATCGCGCCCGCGACGATGCGGCCCGCGTACTGCTCGAGCGACGGCCCGCGCGAAGCGTCGTAGGAATCAACCGCGCGAATCAAACCGACGCTGCCGTCGCCGATCAAATCGTGCAGATCGGCGTTCGGCACGAGCCGGCGCACGCGCCGTGCGATCTTTCGCACCAGCGGCAGGAGGGCGCGAATGCGCGTTTCGCGCTCGTCGGGCTCAGCCATCCGCGTCTTCCAAGCGGCGCGCGAGCGTCCGCGCAAATTCGTCGGCGACGACGTCGCCGTAGGGACCGAGTCCATCGACGAGCGGTTTGAAAATCTCGTGCAAGATCTGCGCATCGACGAGAGCCCGCACCATCGGGGCGCTGCCGCTATCCACGATTCAAATTATTGGCGATCCGCAGCATCTCGTCGGCGGCCTGAACGCCTTTCGCGTTGGCCTCGTATGCGCGCTGCGCCGCCAGAATTTCCATCATCGCCTCGACGATCGACACGTTCGATTGCTCGAGCGTTCCGAAGAGAATCCTCGGCCCGTCGGCGACGCCCGCGCGCACGGCGCGCACGCGCCCCGCGTCGCCGGTCGCTCTGAAGATCGTGCCGTCTTCCGAATGCAGGCGTTCCGGCGCGTCGACCGTTGCTAGGCGTATCGCACCACAAGCGTGCTTACCGCTTTGCGTCCGGGCAACGACCGAGCCGTCCTCGCCGACTTCGAGCGCGAGCGCATCGGCCGGAACGCGCACACCCGTCAACCGCCATCCGGATGCGTTGCGCAACGATCCGTCGGCGGCACGCTCGAACGAGCCCGCGCGCGTCAGCCCGGCGCGTCCGCGTCCATCGCACACGCAAAAGAATCCCACGCCGTCGATAGCGACGTCGAACGCGCCGCCGCTTTTTACGAGCTTGCCCGGTTCGAAGGAGGGACGGCTGCCGGCGAGCACCGTGCCGAATCCCGTGCCGTCGGGGCCTTCCACGGCGGCAAACGTGGCAACGTCGCCTTTGAAACCGTCGACGCCCGCATTTGCGAGGTTGTGCGCGATGATTTCCAGGTTGCTCGATTGCGCCGCCATTCCCGAGGCGGCGGCAAAAAGTGCACGGTTCATCGCAGCCGTCCGACGTCGTCGCTCGACTTCTGCCGAGTGCCGTCGATCGCCGCGAAGACACGCTCCGCGGTTTCGAACGAACGCTGCGCCGCGATGAGATCCACCATTTCGCTCGTCGCATCGACGTTGGATGCTTCCAAGAAGCCCACGCGAACCGTCGTGCCGCGCGGCATTGGCAAGCGATCGATCACGCGCGACCCGTCGACCACCGCGCCGTCCACGTTCAGCCGCGCACCGGCTGGAAAGCACAGTGGACCGCGTTCGCTCATGAGCGCACGGCCGCGCACGTCCACGAGGCGGCCGGCGCCGTCGCGCGAAAACGCGCCGTCGCGTGTGGTTTCGATTCTACCGGATGAGTCGCGCACCCGAAACGCGCCCGGTCCGAGCAGCGCCAAATCCGCCGCTCCCCCGGTGCGTCGCAATGCACCCTGCGTTTCGCCGGCGACCACGTTCGTTTGCGCGCCGAGCGCCGTGAGGAATCCGCGGACCGCGCGCTTGCGAAATCCACCGGTCGAAGCGTTGGCCAAATTCTCGGCGGCCGTCTCGAGTCGCCGCCGCGCGGCGTTCATGGCGCTCGCCGCCCAATCCAGACCGTCCATGCGGCAATCCTAGCGTCGAGCAATTTCCGGTTTATGAACGCCGGATTGCGAAGCCGGCCTCGCGAAGACGGTGCCGATGACTCGCGCTTTCACGATCGCCGCATCGTTTGCGATCGCTCTGGTTACCGCGTGCACGCCGCCCCCGCCGCCCGATCGCGGCGCCGCGATCGCCCAAGCCGAAAGCGCTCGCCTTTCGCCGGTCGTCGACAAATTGAAAAAAGCCGGCGTCGTAACGGGCTTTGACGTGAGCGGCAATCAGCTTACAATCTCGGTCGACGCGGAACGTTGGAGCGAACAAGACGAGGTCGCGGAAGATCAATTGAAGAGCGACCTGCTTGCGAAGTGGAGCGCGATTTGGCGCGCAAACCACCCGCGCGGGCACGCTCGCGTGCGCGTACGCTTTCAGAACTACTACGGCGAGGAGATCGCCACGATGGAAAAAGCGGTCTAGCCGCCCATCCCCGTCGCGGTCCCGCTCGTCACGGAACGATTGACGCGGCCGCCTTTTAGGGAGTATGAGAACTCCAGAGATGTTCAAACGCTACCGTTCGGCGCTCTGGCTCTTCCTTCTCTATACCGCGCTCGGGCTGCTCGACTTCACGACGTACTACCTGGACGACCTCGCGCGGGCGCATTCCGGAACGATCGCTCGGCGTTTCACCGAGGAGATGACCGGAGCGTACGCGGCGCTCGCGCTCTTTCCGATCGTACTGTTCGTCGCGCGCCGGTTTTCGTTCGCGCGCGCCGGCCGTCCGATGGCGGTCGTGGCGGCGGTTGCCGGAGCGTTCGTCTATTCGATCGCGCATACCACGCTGATGGCGATCTCACGCGCTATTCTGTTTCCTCTGACGGGACAGGGACCGTACGACTACGGCATCATGCTGTATCGCTATCCCATGGAGGCCGCTAAAGACGTGGTCACCTTCGCGATCATCTACGGCTTGATCGCATTTTTCGACCGCTTGCAACGCGCCCGAGAGATCGAAGCGCAAATGGCGACGCTGCAACTCGAAAACTTGCGTTTGCAACTCCATCCGCACTTTCTTTTCAACACGTTGAATGCTATTTCGTCGGTGATGTACGAAGATGTGGCAAAAGCCGACGCAATGCTGGCCAAGCTTTCCGATTTCTTGCGCACGGTATTGCACTCCGGTTCGGTGCAACAGGTGGCCCTCTCCGAAGAACTCGAGGTCGAGCGCATGTACGTCGACATCATGCGAACTCGGCTCGACCGGCGACTCTCGCTCAACGTGACGGTGGCAGACGAAGCGCGCGCTGCAATCGTGCCCTTTATGCTCTTACAGCCGCTTTTGGAAAATAGCATCCGGCACGGGCTTCCCGCCACGGGCGGCGATTTGAACCTCGCGATCGACGTGCGCCGCATGGACGGGTCGACCGTGATCGACGTGAGCGACGACGGCGTCGGAATCGTCGATCCGAAAGAGCTGCCGCGAGGCGTGGGTCTGCAAAACGTGCGAGCTCGTCTCGAAGGGCTCTACGGAGAGCGCGCATCATTTGAAATCGCCGGAAACGGCGCGCATGGCACCGTCGTGCATTTGGCGTTTCCCTTCGCGGAAATTCACGCATGACGCTGCGCGTGCTGATTGCGGACGACGAGGCTCCGGCGCGGCGAAAGCTGGTGCGTTTGCTCGCGGACGAATCCGGCGTCGAGGTCGTTGCCGAAGCTTCTACCGGCCTGGACGCGGTCGACCTTGCATCGATGACGCACCCCGACGTCGTCTTTCTCGACATCCAAATGCCGGATTTGGACGGCTTGGGCGTCGCCGAAGCGCTCTTGCGCGAGCCCTCTCCGCCGGCCATTATTTTCGTTACCGCATACGACGAGTACGCCGTTCGCGCGTTCGACGTCAGCGCTCTCGACTATCTTTTAAAGCCCTACGACCGCGAACGCTTCGCCCGGGCGCTCGAGCGTGCGCGTCGCGCTCCACCGACGGTCCGGCTTTCGGAAAACGTCGCCCGTGCGGTTGCGGAACTGCGTGACGAACAGCGCTACGTGAAGCGCCTGCTCGTGCCGAACGAGGGCCGCTCGTTTTTTGTCGCATGCCAGGAAATTTCGCGCATCGAAAGCGACGGGAACAACGTCGTTCTCCACGCTCGGGCTTCTGAGTACGCGCTACGTGGAACGCTCGACGCGATGGAGGCGCGGCTCGATCCGGCGCACTTCGCCCGCGTGCATCGTTCGCATCTGATAAATTTCGATCACGTCGCGGAGATTCGGCCGTGGTTTCACGGCGACCAGCGGATCCTGATGAAAGACGGCTCCGAGGTCCCATGGAGCCGCCGCTACGCCGGCAAGCGCAAAGACGCGATCGTATGAACCCGAGGAACGCGCGGCAAATCGCGGCCGGAGCCGCGCTCGTCACGTTCGCGGTGCATCTTCTTGCCAATCCGCACTACGGATTCTTCCGCGACGAGCTCTACTTCATCATCTGCGGCATGCATCCGCAGTTCGGATACGTCGACCAGCCGCCGGTCGTGCCGCTTTTGGCAGCGGGGACGCAGCTCTTCGGTCACTCGCTGGTCTTACTGCGCGCCGTCCCGGCGCTTTTCGCGGCGGGAGGAGCCTACGTCGTCTGTATGCTCGCGTTCGAGTTCGGCGGCTCGGCATTCGCGGCAAGTCTGGCGGTCGTCGTCTACTTCTTCACGGGCGTGCTGACGAATTTCGGCATGAAGGCCGGAACCGACGAAGTTGGGCTGTGGCTGTGGCCGCTGATCGCGCTGCTCGTCGTGCGCATCGCACGTGGGGCGGATCCGCGGTTGTGGCTCGCGGTGGGTGCGTCCGCCGGAATCTGCCTCGAGAGCAAGTACTCCGTCGCATTTTTCCTGTTCGCTTTGTTCGTGGGCGTGGTTGCGACGCCGCTGCGAGCGACGCTGGCGTCGCGCTGGTTTGCCGCCGGAACGGCGTTAGCGGTGCTGATCGCGCTTCCGAACGTCATGTGGCAAA
>JAFAIW010000158.1 GCA_019236495.1 Vulcanimicrobiota bacterium
AGGTGACGTGCAGCGATCTGGACCGCGCCACTCCGTTGGATCGCGCCGCGGTCGTGATGTTCTTTTGGGGTTACGAAGCGGCGAAGAACGGAGCCACGACATTTCGCACGGGCATGCTCGAACGAGCCACGGAGAAACTCACCGCAACGTGCCGAGCTAACCCAGCGCGCACGTTGGTGGACGCCGTGCACGATCTTGGCGTGAAGCCGTTCTAACCGATGTTCACGCGCAGGATTCTGTTGGCTTTCGGCGTGTTGCTGCTCGCAACACCGGTCTCGGCTCAGGAGCCGAACGTTCTTTATCCGCCTAACCCACCCGCCACGCAGCCCAACATGCGAAAATACGATTATTGCACGGCGGTTGCGCAGCAACGGACGGGGTGGAATGGGAATGTGAATACCTCCGCAAGCAACGCGCCGCTTAAAGGTGCCGCCGGAGGGGCCATCGCGGGATCGCTCATCGGAGGAATGGGTGGCGGAAATGCGGGACGCGGCGCGGCTATTGGCGCCGGGTTCGGGTTGGTCGCGGGAGCAGCGCGCAAGAACAGCGCGCAAGAGCAGCAGCAGAACGCGGAACGGCAGTACTATTCGATATTAAACGCGTGCCTGGCGCAATAAGGACGGCGCGAGTTTGAACTACGCGATGTCGCAGTGCAGCGCTTCGTGCAGCCGCGCAATGCGAAAGAGCCGCTCCACGATCGGATTGCCCGCGAGCCGAATCGAAAGGTGCGAGAGCTGCTTGTGACAGGAGATCATTGCGCCAATTGCCGTGGAATCGAGGTAGGCGCAGTGCGTCAGATCGACCGCTACTTCTCCGTCGACGTTGGCCGCACGCAGAATTGCGTCGTGGAATTGGTCTTTGTTGGCAAGATCCAATTCGCCGTAGACGGCGAGGACGACGACCGGCTCTCCGGTCGAGTATACGAAGGTTGCTCCGTTGTTTGAATCGACCGGCGATTCGTATACCATGTGCGCGCTCCTCATCGGTATCGACTACTGTAGTGAAGCGGGCGGAATCGTTCAAGATGTGATCGGAACGCGCGACTCGGCGCGGGACCTGTGAAACGGGCGGCCGGAAGGCGTGCCTTTAACCGGCTTTTCTAGGGGGATTCACTTCGGGTTCATCCCACGGCTCGTGCAGCGCGAATGCGCGAGCCCCGGCGATGAGCGCCCTCTGCACGTCGGCGAGGTCCTCGTTCTGCAACATCGAGACGGGCACTCGGTCGCCCAAATCCGGGTTGCTTCCTTGGAACCAGGCCCGGGCGACCTCGCGATCGTGCGTGCTCGAAATCATCATGGCGAGTTGCAAGGCGAAGCGCAGCACGTGGGGGCGCTGGGGTAGACGGCCGTTCGTCCACTGCTGGACGGCGCGCGTTTCCTGGACGTTTCCCAGGGCGGCCACCGTCGTCGCGCCGAGGATTTCGATCAGCTCCGCGACGACGCGGCCGATCGGAAGGCGCATGGCTTGACCGTGCGCATCGATATCGCTCACCGGATGCCGCCCAGCGCGCTCCTCCATCACGCTGGGAATCATACCCGAAATCCCAGGCCTAAAACCTAACCGGAGTCGAGCCAGCGTTCCGCCGCCCGATTGCTGCGCAAGTGTGCGTCGAAGTGCGCGAGCGTCCGGCCGCGTGCCGCGTCGTGGGCGGCTGCGGCACTGCAAAGCTCACCGAAAGGACGCATTGCGTCGCGAAGCCACACCAGCTGCGGCGGAAGCGGCATGGAGCGGGCGAATTCATGCTCGCTCTCGGGATCGTCCATGAAGTGCAAATGATCGGCGCCGTGCACGAGCGCCAAGCGTTTGGTCGCAGGCGTTCGCTCGTAGAGTTCGCGCACGCCTTCGAGCGGCGTCATGCAATCCGCGTCGCCGGTGACGAACAACGTTGGGACGTCGCGCCCCCAGGCGAAATTCAGGACGGCCGGCAGGATGCCGGGCCGGGGATTCGAGCTGCCGGCCGGCGCGAACGCGACCACCGCCGCGACGCGTGGTTCGACCTCGGGCGCGGCCAGTACCGTCCACCCGCCCAGACTATGCCCAACCAAACCGATCCCGGACGTTTCGAACTCGAGCCCGATCGGAGGCGTTTCGTCCAGCAGCGTGCGCACGAGCAAACGAATATCGAGCAAACGATTGGTGCAGATGCTCTCGACGTTTCTATCGCTCGCAAACACTTCGGAGTGATCGAGTGCAGCCACGGCGTAGCCGTGCGTCGCCAAATGCGTGCACAGATAACTTGCCATGAGGCGATTGCGCCTGCCGCTGCTGTGCGAGTAGAGGATGAGCGGGCGGCGTCCCGGTTCGGGCGCAGCGTCGCGCTCTGCAGTCTGCGCGGGATACCATATCTCGCACGGGAACATGCGCGCTCGCTCGCGATCGTCGATCTCGAAGGCATGGGTGCCGGCGGAATGGGGACCGGGTCGGAGCGGTTCGTAGGCGCTCACGGCTCGCGCGGTGCGCGACGCCCGGGACGGGCAACGAGTCCGTAGAGGCCGCCGGCCGCTACGATGATCAGCATCACGAGAAGCGTTACCCAGCCGTAGTTGAACAGCGCGCGGCCGCTGCCCAGTGGACTCGGATATACGATATTCACCAGCATCAAGAACAAGTAGGTCGCGGCGCAAATCGTCGTGGGCATTCCCCATGCGCCAAGGGTAAAGGCGCCGCGCGGCCGCCATCCGCGAAAGCGCGCGAGGAGCGCCCCAAAGACCGTCAGGAAAAAAGCGAGATAAATACCCGATGTCGCAAATGAAACGAGCGCATAGAGCGCGTTGATTTTCGCCGGATATTCAAACCACAGCACGTGCACGTTCGTATTGGGGTTCACCAGCACGAGCAGCAAGAACAGAAACGGAATGACGGTGCCGATGAGGATCGCGTTCACAGGGGTGTGATGGCGGGCCGAAATCTTCCGAATCGCGCCGCTGAAAGGAAGACCGCCGTCTCGCGCAAGGGCGAACGCCACCCGCGCTCCCGCACCTTGCACGGCCGTGCCGCAACTGAAGAACGCGACGATGACCATCACGAGAAAGAAGTTTTGCAGCCAGCCGGGGAGCGTTCCGAGGATCGTGTTGATGCCGCCGTTGACGACCGGCGCGATGCCTGCGGCCGGAGTTGCCAGCTCGAGCCCCAAGACGAGGACGAACGAGGCAATGCCGCCGTAGAGCAGCGCGTTGCGCATCGCCTTGGGCACTTGACGTTGCGCGTCGACCGTCTCTTCGGAGATGTCGCCGGCCGATTCAAATCCGTAAAAGATGTAAACGTTCGCCAGAATCGCGACGAGGGCGGGGCCCGTCCACCAGTCGCCGGGCGCGGACGTCGCCGAGAACGTAAAGCCGAAGCCGTGATGAAATCCCGCGATCGCGAGCGCGAGGAAAACCCCAAACGTTCCAATCGTTTCGACGTAAACGCCGAAGCGCGCGACACGGCCCATGATTGTAGCACCGACGGAGTTGAGAACGGCTGAGAGTACGATCACGCCGCCAGTTATGCAGAAGATCGTCAGATTGTTGGACGCGTCGAGATTCGTGTGAAACCAGATATTCGAAAGAGAAGCGGCGTAGCCGACCACACCCGAGTCGACGGACGCGACCGTCGCGAGCAGCGCGAAGCCGTAGATCCAGCCCACGAACCACCCATACCACGGGGCGACGTTGAATTTTCCGTATTGGTAGAGCGCGCCCGAGAGCGGATATTCGCTTGCGAGTTCGCCGAAGACGAGGGCGACTAGCATCATGCAGCCGAC
>JAFAIW010000174.1 GCA_019236495.1 Vulcanimicrobiota bacterium
TGACCGACGCGGCGGAGCGCCAAAAAATTATTACGCTCGCCCGTTCGCTCAAAGACGACCTGCGACTCCAAAGGCTTTCGCTGCATAAAATCTGGGACACTGCAGATCAGTCCGATATGCAAATCGTCGTCAACGGCAGCGAGATCGAGCAGGAAATGAAGGGCGCCGTCGCGCTCAATCCCACGCAAGGCGGCGGCGATCCGATGGACACCGCGAATCGAAAGAGCAAAGCACTCGAGGAGGATGCCGTCATCGCCGAAAAAGATCGCGCGCAGACCATTGCCGAAGGCGACGAACGCGTGGCGCGAGCGGTTGGCGGAACTATCGACTATTGCCGCCAGGTGCCATGACCTGGTCGTAAATCAACTGAAACGCCTCTGGGCCTACGCGCACTTGCCCGCCGAACGGGTGCTCGATCGCCGACGTCATGAAAACGAGTAACCCGATCATCGTCGCGATCGACGCCGTCAGTATGACGTGCACGGGAAAGCGCTCCAGCGACAAGAAATAGCTCAGGAAGATCACCACTGCCGCGCCCAGCAGGATCACCGCCCACAACGGTGGAGGCAGCGCGAGCGTTACCGCATGCAACCGCTGGCGCCGCAACTCGACCATTTTGTTGAACTGCGCCTGCGCGGTCTCCGCCACAATTTCGTCCGAGAGTGTTTTCGGCCGGAACGCGTCCAGCACGCGCCCGATACGGTCGATTTGCTCCGTCCCTTGCGTGGGGACGATGCCTTCCCGCTGCAGCGGCCAAGCGGCATCGATCGTATATTGCGCGTACGCGCGAAGGTCCGATTGGAGGCGGTTCCGATAGGGCTGTGGATATGCTTGCACGTCGAAGTAAAGCGCGCCGAGGGCCGAGGCCTCCCGTGAGACGACGTCGTCGGCCGTTTCATATTCCGTCCACACACCGATTGCGATCAGGCCCGCGATCAAGCCGTAGATCACCGCAATCGCGCCGATGAAAGCTTCGATGCTGCGGTTGTGCGAGCTATTCTGGCCGACGATACGGCGAACGAGCGGACGCGTGCCGTAGAGTCCGCCGAGCGCGATCCCGACGAACATGCCGAGCGTCACGATGAGGAACGCCCACGCCGGCAAGTCGTTCATCCATTGCATCGAGTGGACGTTCACCTAGCGTGCCACGCTGCCCTACGCTGAGCGAGCCTCGGGAAAGCGGGCGGATTCCGCGTTTTGCTACGCATTCGCCGGGAATAAATGTGCGTGAAACATCGGACATTCTCACAAAAGGAGACTTTGGCAGTGGAAAGAGGAGGAACCCCGGAGCAACACGCGCAGGCCGGACGCGCCGGCGGCGAGGCGACGGCTTCGTCGCATGGGCGGGACTTTTACGAAGAGATCGGCCGCAAAGGCGGCCAAGCCCGTTGGAATTCGGGAGCGAGCGCGCATCATCACGAGGCTGCGGGCCATCACGAGGCCGCCGCGCACCATCACCGGCAGGCCGCGTACCATCACTCGCGCGGCGAGGACGACGCGGCGCAATATCACGCGCAGCACGGGCATTCGCATAGCGAACGCGCACACAACCTCTCGCGCAACGCTCTCGGCCAATTCACGTCGAACGGAGCCGGACGAAATTAACGAACGGCTGCAGCGCGAAGAGCCGTCGCACCCGCGGCGGCTTTTTGCATGTCCTCGACCGTTGCCAGCACCGGATTTTCGCGCGCGCCGAGAGGCGTGACGCGCACTGCACGACCGGAGCCGCGCTGCAGCCACCCGCGGCGCAGGAATGCGTTTGCGATCGCGCGTGCGACCGTGCCGCGCAAATGCAAACGGCGTTCGGTGCCGTCCACGCAGCCGACGAGAATGGCGCCCTCTTCTATTTGCGCCTGGCACCACGCGCTGATGCTACGAGCACCCTCGCGCGTCACGATACATTCGTCGCCGCGACATTCCACGAGCGCTTCGTCGATTAAGGCTTGACGTAGCGCTACGCCGAGCTGCCCCGCGAGGTGGTCGTAGCACAAGCGTCCGTTACGTTCGTGCCGCTGCAGCTCCGATTCGCGCAGCGTGCGCACGGGGCGCGCCGCAGCGAGAAGTCCGGCGGCCTCGAGCAAGACGGCAACCTGCGGCGAGGCAAGCTCAAAATACGAATGCCGGCTTGCTTTTCGGCGATGCACCAAACCCGCGCGTTCCAGCACCAGAAGGTGTTCGCTCATCGACGAGAGCGGCGCACGGCACGCGCGCGCGAGTTCGGTGCCGGTCAAGCAGCAGCCCGACATCAGAAACTCGAGCGCGCGCACGCGCGTCTCGTGCGAGATTGCAAATCCGATGTCCGCCACCGAACGCGGGGCGTCATTCATCCGCAGCCCTCCGCTAGCGAACGTTCGCACCCGAAGCGCCGGCGGCCTCGATGCCGAAACGCAGCCGTACGTTCGTGACGTAGCGATCGCGCGAAACCGAACCGCCGTGCGTCTCGCGATCGAGCCGTGCGAACGGTTTCAACAGCGCATCCAGCCCGTCGACCGCTGAGGTGAGACGCTTCCGCCAGGCGGCATCGCCGGGATCGGGAGTAGCGATCTCGCGCTCGATCGCGGCAATCAGCCGCACTTTTCGCACGATCGTTTCCGGCAGGACGACGCGCAAGCACACGCCGTATGCACCGCGCAAGTAATCGCGCCACGTTTCTTCGGCGTCCTCGCCGCTGAATGCGAGATCCAAGCCGGTGCACGCAGCGTGCAGCCGGCGGAGAAACGTGCCGTGGCGGTCTTCGGGCGCGATGCACAGCGGAAACACGAAATAGTCGTCCGGGAAGAACTCGCCCGATTCGCCGAACCGATAGGTGGCATCCGGCATAACCTCGGCCGCGATTTGCTCCTTGACGGTACGCGCGGGGATCCCCCACGCCGCGCATAACGCGGGCAAGCGTCGGAAGTTTGCTTCGATATACCGCTGGTCGTCGATATCAATCGTGTGCATACAGGAATGGTAGCGCAGAAACGCTTCGGGCCGAGCCGAAGCGTTGCCGCGATAGAATGGGCCGGATGACGATCGCGTGTTTCATTCGTTACGAAATCGATCCGCTGCAGCGCGAGGCGTTTCGCGCCTATGCCGAAGGGTGGCGTTCCGCAATTCCGCGCTGCGGCGGCCGCCTGATCGGGTACTTTCTCCCGCACGAGGGAACCAATGACATCGGGTGGGGCGTGATTGCGTTCGAAAGCCTCGCAGCCTACGAACGCTATCGAACTCGCCTAAAATCGGACCCCGAGGCCATGCAAAATTTCGAACGGGCGCGCGAAACGCGGCTGATTCTCGCGGAGCGGCGCACCTTCGTCGAACTCGTCGAAGGAACGTTCAACCTCCTGCCCGAGTGTTAGGGCGCGCTCATCGCGCGCTGCGCATCCGTTACGTTCGCGAATTTACGGAACGACGATTGCACGATGTCGGTCGTGGCGCCGCCGGGAACGGGGCCGTACCGTCCGGTGTCCTGTTCCACTTCGTGCGTGGTCGCCCAGTAGCCGGGTAGCACTTCCGCGCGCTGTCCACTGACCGTTCCGAGCGTTGCATATTTCCAGTTCGCGCTCATCGTGTATTGATACGTCAGTACGTTGTTCTGCGCGTCGATCGTGAACGAGCCGCTCCCGTGCGCCGTGTCTTTCACGAGACTCGTGAACTCGATGGTCGTTGCGCTCGCGACGCGATACGTATAGTCGGCGGTGTAGCGTGCATCCCAGGGAGCGCGAAAGACGTCCGCCGGTTGCGGATGCTCGTACTGGGATTGTGCTTGAGCGAGTTGCTCCGGCGTTGCGCTCTTTCCGCCGAGCATATCGCTCGTTATATGGACGGAGACGAGATCGCCGTTTTGGTAGAGGCCTACGAACGTCAGGCTGTCGTGGCGCTTGGCCGAGCCCGCGTGAACGTCGAACGTGCGCGCGTATTGGGCGGTCGCCACGCCGCTCTCGGCGCGCGTCGTTTGCTGCACGATGTCGCTAACGACGGCTGGAAGCATCTCGGACCTCCCCTTTCGGCGTTCAACGCGGCCAACAGTTCGATCAAGTCGATGTTCTGTTGCATCGTCTCCCCACGTCAAGGCGCGGACGAGTTCTCAGATCGACTCTGCGCGCCGGTGAGGCGTGACGTCGTCGTTCTTCCGCCGTTCGTAGGCCGCCGCTTCCGCGGCGGATCTCGCCACAAAACCGGTCCACGTGGCGCGACGTTCCGCGGCGCGAGATTCGCGCGAACTCACGAGCTTTGTCTTCGACGTCCCGGTGCGGACCTCTGCAATTCAGCGAGCGAGGAGACCCAGGCGTACGCCGAGCGCCAGCATCGCGCTGAGCCATGCGACGCCGAACAAGGTCCCGCCGAGCACGTCGGTCAGATAGTGCGCGCCGAGCGCCACGCGCGACCAATCGATGCCGAACATCCACGCGAGAAGCGCCACGGCCGCAACCACCTTCGCCCCGCGCGGCAATGGCGTGAAGGCAATAAACAGCAGCCACGCGGCGAAAAAGACGACGACCGTCGTGGCGTGGCCGCTCGGGTACGAAAAACCGAGCTCGTGCCGGACGAGCCAGTCGTCGGGGCGAGGACGTGCAAAGACGTGTTTGAACGCTTCGACCGCGCCCTGCGAGAGCAGTTGCGACAGCCCGATGGCGATGGCGAGCCGAATGTTCCAGCCTTGAAGAAACGCAATCAAAACGCCGAACAGCTCCAAAAAGAATACGGCTGGGCCGCGCCCGGAGGTTGTGAGGAGCGCCGCAATCGGAACGCCCCGGCCGCGCAGCGCTATGCCTTCAAGATCGATCCGCAGCGGCGGAGCATGCGAAACAACGAAACCGAGCACCGCAAACGCGCCGAAAGCGACGGCCGCAATCAACCATAGGCGTGCTTCGATCGTCACGACTGACCGTTGAAGCCGGCGGGCACCATCACGCGCAGGGCCTTGCGCGCAATTTCGAACCGGGCGCACTTTGTCTTCTCCAGCAAGTTACCATCGATTGCGACGGGCATCTTGCGATCGGCCTGAATCGTCATAGACGGGGCTTCGAAGAACTCCGCGTCGTTCAACCGTTGTTGCGTGCCGCGCGCGAGCGCGACGTACGTTTTTAAGGCTTCGAAGCGGCTTGCGCTACGGGTTGCGAAGAACGTCAAGCAGCCGTCGACGATGCTCGCTTGCGGGAGGAGCGGCTTGTCGCCATAGTAACGCCCGTTCGCGACGATGATCTGGTGCGTCATAAAATTCAGGCGATTCTTCGCGTATTTCACGTTGCATTGCAACGCACGGTGGTATAACAGCGGGACGAGCGCCTCCACACCGTACGCAACGACGCCGAAGGCGTTCTTCAGCCAGCGCGGCGTATCGCCCGCGATTTCGGATGACAGGCCGAGGGTCGTGAAGTTCGCAAAATACGTCCCGTTGACAATGCCCAAATCGACTTCGACAACGGTACCGTTCACGATTGCGTCGATCGCCGGTTCGAGATGCGTGCCGATTCCGAGCGTTTGCGCGAAACTATTGCCGGTGCCGGCCGGAATGACGCCCAAAACCGTCTCGGCGTGTGCCAAAGCACCTGCCGCGATCGTCTGACTGCCGTCGCCGCCGGCCACGACGACGAGCGGAGCACGCGCTGCGGCCGCCGCCTTCACGACGCGCCGCAACTCGCGATGGTCCGCTACGGGATGCGATGCGGCCACGCTCAACCCACGCTGTTCTAAGAGCGTGCGCGCCGCGACAAACAACCGCTTGCCGTGACGGGAACTCATATTCCCGACGAGGACCGCCTCACGCATGAGGCCCTTATTCCCGCTAGGGAACGACTGCGATGCCCGAGGCCCCGTGAAGGCCTGGAAATGTTTCGCTCGTGCCAATCTGGTTGCCGGCCTGATCGTAGACAGTCACCGCATCGAGGGCGTTTGCGACGTATAACTGCGAATTTATCGCATCGAACGCAATGCCCTCAGGTGCCTGGAGGCTCGGAAACGCACCGCTCGTCGCATCTTGGTTTCCGTCCTCGTCGTAGACCGTGATCGTCGCGTTGTTATTGGTCACGTATAGGCGCCGATTGCTGGAATCGAACGCGATGCCTTGCGGATCGAAGAGGTTCGGAAAGGTGCCGCTGACGGCGATAGGATCGCCGTTCTCGTCGAAAACGAGGACGGTGTGAACGAGCAGGACGTAGATCCGGCGAGCGCTCGAATCGAAGGCAATGCCGGTCGTCTCGAACGGTGGGATACCCGGGAAGCCGCCTGACGGCACGATTTGAACACCGTTCTCGTCATATACTGTGACGGATGCGCCGAAATTCGCGACGTAGAGCTCGTGATTCGCCGTATCCACGGCAATTCCGACGGGCTGATTCAGCCCCGCGAACGTCCCGCCGGTCCCAACGGGGTTCCCATTTTCGTCGAACGCTTCGATCGTATTCGTGCCGACGTTGCCCGAGTAGAGCAGGTGATTCGACGGATCGAACGCCAGCGCGAGGCCGTTGATCGCGAAGGTCGCGATCGGATTGCCGTTCTCATCGAAGACCATCGCATTGGAAAGCGACTGCGTCGCCGTCGCGCAGACGGTGGTGACGAACAGCTTGCGGCCCGTCGGGGTCGGCGACGGTGCGGGTGACGGCGAGCAGGCCGGCGGCGGAGGAGGAGGCGTCGGCGTCGGACACGTCGCGCCGCGACCGGCGGTAAACGGAACGACGATATAGAGCGCGCCGGAACGCAGCGTCGTGTTCGCGGCGCTCCCGCCGAACGACAAAGTCGAGCCGGATACGGTGACCGTGCCGAGATCCGTCCACGTGCTTGTCGCGACGTCGTACATCCACGCATACATCTGCCCGTGACTCGCGGGAGCCGCAGACAAACTCATCGTGACTTTCGGAAACGCCCCGAACGTCACGTTTGCCGAGGCGGTGAGCGAGAAATATTCGAACGCGACCGCATTCTTCACCGGAATCGTGACGTTCTGCGGCGGCGTGGTGGAGACGCCGATCGTCAGCGTTGTTCCCGGCGCGGCGGCGCTGGGGCTGAAGGCGATCGTGCTCGAGATGCCGCCGGTCGAGGGCAACGCGGTCGAGCCACTGCGCGACAGCGGGATCGAAACGCCCGCCCCCGCCTGAGATGGCCCGACGCCCACCGGCGCCGACCCGCCCGCCGTTGAACCTCCGCCGCCGCATGCGATCAGCGTAGCAAAAATCGCGACCGACGCCCCAGCCAGAGGCGTGCGGATTTCTCGCATGGTCCAGTCTAGAGGCGCCGCAACTCATCGCGCGAGATGCAATGGTCCCGCGGCCCTAGGCTATTTCGCTTGAACCGGCGTCGTCCAAACTTTCGGCTTATTGTTGACGCCGAGACTGTTCACCATCACCGATTTCGGTACGGGACTTGCGTTGAAGTGTTGCTTGATCGTACGCGCGGTAATCGATTGCGAACACGTCATCGCCGAAACATGCAAGAGCACGTCGTATTGACCGGGATGCTCCTTCGATCCGGCGATGCTCGAGGTATCGCACGGGCGCGGCAAACGAACGGTGGCTTCGATCGTGAATCCTGCCGTAGTGCCGACTGCGGATACGCCGGACGCAACCGCCAGCTCCGTCCCCGCGACGGGCACGTGCTCCACTCCGCAAAGCATTAACGAACCAATAAGGACGGCGCCGAACGACAAGGGGCGGCTCAAATGCAGCATATGCACCTCCATGCGCATTCCTTGGCGAAACGGCTCCGGCTCCCCTAGCGCTACAGCGCTTGGCGGCGCAGCTCTGCCGGAGTGGTTCCGTGTAACTGCCGCACGCAGCGCGCCAAATGCGACTGATTGGCAAAGCCGGAACGAAACGCGATTTCCGAAAGCGGAAGCGAGGTTTTCAAAATCAGATCGACGGCATGTTCCACGCGCGCCCGAATGACGTATTGATGCACCGGGATGCCCATCGACTGCTTGAACAACACCTTGAAATGCGACTGGCTCACGTTCGCAACGGCTGCCAGTTCTCCGAGCACCAAATCCTGGCCGATGTTTTCCTTCACGTACTCGACCACGCGCTCCAACCTTCGCCGCGGCAAGCCGGCGGTGCGGTGCCCCGCTGCGCGCGCGTAGTGCCGAAGCAGCTGCGCCGCAAGCGCCGTGGTGAGGCTTTCGGCGTAGAGCGTCCCGGCGGGATGCTCCGCTTCCAGTTCGGTCGCGACCGCCCACATGATGTGGGCGATGCGTTTGTCCGCGAGATGCAACTGCGGAGCGATGGTAAAGCGGCGCGGGTCGAGGCCCATGTCTGCGGCGACTTCATTGACGAAGGCCGGCGTCAGTTCGACCGCAAGTTTGGCGGAAGGGTCGGGCGTCTCCCACGCGCACGAATAACCGGCCGGAATCACTTTGACGTCGCCGGGGGTTTGCAATTGTTCGGCGCTCGCGCCGTCGCAACGAATCGTCACGGGACTCGGCGCGCTGACGTGCATGCAAACGGTGTGGTTTGCGGTGAAGTATTCGTAGTAACCCGCGGTAGCGTCGTACAGGAAGGCCTCGCAGCCACGCCACGCCCGTCCGCGGCTCGAGCGAACGACGGTAATAGACATCTGCGGGACGGGCATTCGCTCTTCCATTCACCAGCATAACGGTTTTCGTAGTGCGAAGTGACCGAATCGGCAAGAAACCATCCGTTCTTATTCAACCGCGTCCGATTCGACCAAAAGGGTGCCACGGGGTGTCATCCTGACCAGCAGACGAGCCGCGCGATGCGCGGCTCGTCTGCCTTGAAGGACGGCTTGCTATCCTTTTTACAGCTTCAATCTCGCTTCGAGATAGAAGTTGAACGGTTGGATGGTTTGGTTGTTATTGCCGCCTGCGGTGTTCACGTTGACGACGCCGTAGTATGCCCCGTACGGATACTGGAGCAGCCGTGGGAACGTCGCGAGCGTGGCAGGCGGGTTGTACACGTTGCCGATCGCCGGGAACGCCCCGCCGTTGTTCAGGATGTTGTACGAACAGATCCCGGAAACGGTCCACGCTTCCGGCGTGCCGCCCATGCACGCATTGACGATGTTCGTAAACGTCCCGACCAGCGTGACGCGCGGCGAGACCGTGTACGTGGTTTGCAGGTTGAGCGAGAGTTCCGCCGGTTGCACGAACGAGCCGAGGCCGTCGAACGCGCCGGTGTACGCGTCCGGAATCACGATCCGTCCGGTACAGTTGGTCGCGTCAAATGCCCCGCCGCCGGGCGACCCGTAGGGATACCGTGGATCGCCGGTGGATGAGAAGCCCGCAAGCGGTGCTCCGCATGTCGCCGGATTGATGCCCGTCGTGGTCTCCGGTTCGCCGTAACGCGCACCCCCTGCGAACTGCAAGAGCGGCGTGATCGTGAACTTGTCGCGCTTATAGTTGAGCGCGAGCGAAGCCACGTACGGAGAGCCGTATTGCACGGCAAACGACTGCGGTCCACCCGGGAAGAACGTGTACGGAATGAAGTCTTGGGTGGCGCTGATCATCGGTTGCAGCGGAGCGTTGTAGTAGGGATTGGCAACCGCGCCCGCGGCCGTACAGGCGGCGGCCGTGCCCGCGACGTAGCACGGCGACCCACCCCCGGCTTTGGTGAATGCATTGTACGCGGCAATCGTGCTGTTGATTGGCGTGACGACCGTCGACCCGTTGCTCAGCGAATCATAGTGGATCGTCGAGTACGTGTACGCAAACGCCA
>JAFAIW010000153.1 GCA_019236495.1 Vulcanimicrobiota bacterium
GCCCGCGCCCGCTCGAGAAAGCGCGCTTCCCCCGTGCCTTCGTGCGCGTCGAGCGCCGCGCGGACGTAAGCGGTTTGGTCGGTGAGCAGACCTCGAATGCGCGGGTGCTCGCCGGGTGCGGCCACGTGAAACAGGAGGCCGTCGCCATCGAGCATGGTGGCATGCATTCCGTCGAGCACGGCGGTTCCGACGCCGATGAGGCGGTCGTCTTCCAGCGCGACTCCCGCGGAAAAAAACGCTCCCGCCAAAGCGGCGTTCCAGTTGGCGTAGGCGCGGCGATCGACGAACGGCGCCGGCGTCGCGCGACGCGCTTCGAGAGGCAACGCATAGTAGGCTTCGTCGGCATCTTGGCTCCCTGCGAAACGCTGCAGGCGTTCGTCGTACAGGACTTCCCGAACGTAGCTCGTCGCCGAACGAAGCGTGTCGCGAAAATCCGTACGATCCGAAATTTGTACCAGCGTCGAAAGAACTCGGAGAAGTCCGGCGTGATCTTCGGCCATCTTCTCGAAGTGCGGTACCGACCAATCGCGCGTAGTCGAGTAACGAAAGAACCCGCCCTCGACGTGGTCGTACATGCCTCCGCTCGCCATCGCTGCGACACTCTTGGCCACCATCTCGTACAATCGCGGCTGCCCCGTGACTCGGTACTCTTGCACGAGAAATTCCAACGCATCGACGTGCGGGAACTTCTGTTCCGTCCCGAAGCCGCCGTACTCGTCGTCGTACGCAGCGACCAGCGTTTCGATCGTCCAGTCGATGCACGCTTCATCCGGAGCGGATTCGCTTCGAAGAGCTGCTCGCGCGTCTCGCGTTGCCGCGATTTCAGCAATACGATCGGCGATTTCGCCGCGTCTCTCTCGATAGAAACGATCGATGTCGCGTAAGAGCCCGGTCATGTTTGCCGGCGGAACGTACGTCGCGCCCGTCAGAATCGTTCCGTCGGCGGCCAAGAAAACGGTCGACGGCCAGCCTCCCATGTTGTAGCGCGCGTTGACGTCCGGGCGCTCGTCGTTGTCGACCCGCACCGGAACGAATCGCTCGTTCACCAGCGATATCACGGTTTCGTCGCGGTACGTGGTGCGATCCATGACGTGACACCAGTGACACCACACGGCGGAGATCCCAAGCAATATCGGCTTCTCTTCCGCACGGGCACGTTCGAATGCAGCCGCCGACCATGGCTCCCAGCGGATCGCAGCGGCGTCGCCTTCGCTAGACATCTTCCTCAGTCGCACCGCGTAGAAACGAACTGCCGTAAAGGATCGCAGCGACGGCGTAGACGGCGAGAAGCGGCGTTGCGGGCAATCCCGGCTTGAGCCATGCCGCCGCAAACAGCAGGAGAAACACCAGGCTGAAAACCGCAAAGCGCCGGTGCGAAGCCGATGTCATGCCGTAGACCTCCGCCGCATAGGAGTTCGCGGTCGCCCGCTTGCTTCTTATGAACGCCGTCGCCGCAAGAAGCGCGCTGACGAACATCCCGGCGACCGCGATCATCCCGGGTGATTCGCCGGCGACGCGTTTGTGCTTGCATGAGCGTTGGGTATAAGCGCGATCAACCCACTGAAATGGAGGAAACATTGCAACATGGCAAGAGACCGTGACGTCGTGGTTCGCGACGGAGGCAGCTCGGCCGCCACGATCGGAATCATCGCGATCGTCGTGATCGCTGCCGTCGTAGCGTTTTTCGTTTGGCGTGGGACGACGACGTCGCCGACGAACCCGAACACCAACAGCACTACGATCAACAATCCTCCTGCAAACAGCAGCAACACCTCGAGCGGAAAGTCTCCGACGACCGCGACGAGTCCCTGATCGAAGGGTAGAAAGGCACTCATGGCCGGAATTTTATGGACCATCATCGTCATTCTCTTCGTGCTTTGGCTGATCGGCCTCGCGACGCACATCGCCGGCGGACTCATTCACCTGTTGCTCGTCGTCGCCGTCGTCCTCATCATCGTGAACCTTCTGACGGGACGCGGAGCTAGGGTGTAGCGAAGAACCCGTAGACAGAGCCGACGCGCCCGCGTTCGCCCGGGCGCGTTGTTTTTTTGTGAGGGGCAATGGCCGTACGAACGAAAAAACGCGCGCCGAAACGTGAGAGCGGATCCTTGGCGCGCTATGCCAAGAAGCGCGATTTCGGCCGGACGCCCGAGCCGTCGGGACGGAAGTCCGCGCGCAAGACGACGCGTCTACGGTTCGTCATTCAGATGCACCACGCGACGCGACTACATTACGACTTTCGGCTCGAAGCCGACGGCGTCTTGAAGTCTTGGGCGATTCCGAAGGGCCCGACGCTCGCCCTTCGCGAGCGCCGCCTCGCGATGCACGTCGAGGATCATCCTCTCGACTATCGCGATTTCGAAGGAATCATTCCCAAAGGAAACTACGGCGCAGGTGAGGTGATCGTTTGGGATCGCGGCTGGTACGAGTTGGCCGAGGGAGACGACCCCGCGGCCGAAATCGGCCACGGCAAGATCAAATTCGTTCTGCATGGGAAGAAAATGAACGGCGAGTTCACCCTCGTGCGCATTCATTCTCGCGAGGAATCGGGCGATCCGTGGTTGTTGATCAAGGACAAGGACGAGTTCGTCGATCAGAAATACGACATCGAGCGTGACGACAAGTCGGTGAAAAGCGGGAAGACGTTGGCGCAAATTGCCAAGGACCCGCGCGCTCCCCATTGGATCTCGAATCGCGAGGAGCGGCCCGGATCGTCTTCGACCGGAAAAAAAAAGCCCGTAAGGCGCGATAAGCTCCCCTCGATCAAGCAGCCCATGCTCGCAACGCTGGTGGACGAGCCCTTCGACGATCCGGAATGGCTGTTCGAAATTAAGTGGGACGGCTACCGGGCCATCGCGACGATCCACGATGACGGCCGGTTGGAAGTCGTTTCGCGCAACGGTTTGGATTTCTTAGGACGCCTTCCGGACTTGCGGGCATTGGCGAACGCCTTCACCTCGATTCCCATCGTCGTAGACGGCGAAATCGTCAGCCTCGATGCGGACGGCCGCTCGTCGTTTCAACGCTTGCAAAACAGCCTCGAAAGCCGCAAGCGCGTGGCCCCGCGATCGGAGGGGGCGCTCGCGTTTGCGGTTTTCGACTGCTTATATGCCGACGGAAGAGATCTTACCAAGACGCCGCTTGAAGAACGCAAGGCAATTCTGCGCTCGGCGATCGGCGACGACAAGATCGTGCTCTACTCCAAGCACGTCGTCGAACGCGGTTGCGCGCTGTTCAAGCAGGCTCAAGAACGGCGTCTCGAAGGCATCATCGGAAAGAAACGGGATTCGCTCTACCAGCAGCGACGCAGCCGGGATTGGGTAAAGATCAAAGCGCAACTCGTGCAAGAGTGCGTGATCGGCGGATTCACCGAACCGCGCGGCAGCCGCAAAGACTTGGGCGCACTTCTCTTGGGGTTGTACGACGGGAACCGCCTGCACTACGTCGGACACGTCGGAACGGGGTTCGATCGTAAGCTGTTGACGGCGTTGCATGCGAAGCTCGATCCGCTCGAAACGACGAAATCGCCTTTCGTCGAAAGCGTGAAGAGCAACGCGCCCGCACATTGGGTCAAGCCCAAGCTCGTCGCGCAAATTCGCTTTACCGAATGGACCGATGAAGGGTTGATGCGCCAGCCCGTCTTCTTGGGTTTGCGCGTCGATAAGGACCCGAAGTCGTGCACGCGCGAACGTCCGATCGACACCGACACGATCGCGTGATGGCCGCTTCCAAGAAAAGCGTGGTTCGCGTCGGCGGACGGGAGCTGACGCTCAGCAATCTCGATAAGGTCCTTTTTCCGCGCGACCGCATCACGAAGGGCGATCTGATCGCCTACTACACGGACGTCGCGAAATGGCTGCTGCCGCACGTCCAGAACCGCCCGCTGACGCTTCAGCGCTTTCCCGACGGCATCGACGGCCCGTCATTTTTCGAAAAACAAAAACCGAAATTCACGCCGGCGTGGATTCCTACTGCCCGCACGGCTGCCGCGTACAGTCAAACGCGCGCCAAAGAGATCGATTACTTGCTGTGCAACGATCTCGCGACGCTCACGTGGTGCGCGAATTTGGCCGCTATCGTTTTGCACGTCTGGTATTCGCGAGTGGAGACGATCGAGCACCCCGACTTTGCCCTCTTCGATTTGGACCCATGGGAGGGGTGCACGCTGAAGACCCTCGGCACCGTCGCGCTCGGGTTTCGCGACGTGTTGACGGAGGTCGGGCTGGAGCCGCTCGTAAAATCGTCGGGCGGAAGCGGCCTGCACGTAGTGGTTCCCCTGACGGCGGCCTACGATTACGAGACGATCAAACGATTCGGCCAAATCGTGGCCGAACGCGTCGCAGCGGAGCTTCCCGAATTGACGACGTTCGAGCGCACGACCGCACGCCGCCCGAGCGGCGTGGTCTATCTCGATTACGTCCAGGTCGGCCGGGGAAAAACGGTGGTACCGCCGTACGTCGTGCGCGCCCGCGACGGCGCACCGGTCTCGATGCCGCTCGACTGGGACGAGGTCGAGGAATTGGCACGGAAGCGGGGCGCCGACACCGAGCGCGCGTTCGGCCGTTGGACGATTCGCAACGCCCCACAACGATTGGAGCGGGAAGGCGACCTGTGGGGCGGCAAACGTTGGAAGGAGGCAAAGCTCGAAGGGGCTTTGCGGCGCGCGCGCACCCTCTGGGAGATGGAATAGGACTCATGCCTCATGCAATTTGGACCGGCGCAATCAATTTCGGCTTGGTGACGATTCCGGTCAAACTTTTCACGGCCGTCCGAACGAACGAGCTGTCGTTCAATATGCTGCACAAGAAAGATATGGGCAGAATCAAGTACGAGCGGCTTTGTTCCATCGACAACAAGCCGGTACCCTGGGACGAAATCGTCAAGGGATACGAGTACGAAAAGGGCGAGTACGTAACCCTTACCGACGAGGACTTCAAGCGCGTCAATCCGGAGGCAACGCAGTCCGTCGATATCGTCGAGTTCGTCGACCTGGGCTTGATCAATCCGATGTATTTCGATAAACCGTACTATCTCGAACCCGACAAAAAAGGCCGCCATGCCTACGCGCTGTTGCGTGAGGCGCTCGTCACCACCGGGAAAGTCGCCGTCGCGCGCGTGGTCATTCGCACGAAAGAATACATCGCGGCCCTCAAACCCAACGGCGACGCCCTCGTCCTGGAGTTGATGCACTGGGCCGATGAAATCGTCGCACAAGACACATTGGACTTTCCGAAAGCGGAGAAGATGCCGCCGCAGGAAATGAAGATGGCGAAGATGTTGATCGACACGATGACGGTCGAGAAATTCGAACCGGAAGCGTTTGAGAACAAGTACCACGACGAACTTCTCGCAATGATCGAAGCGCGCTCCAAAGGCAAAGAATTGCCCAAAGCCAAAACGAGCAAGCCGCGCGCTACGGTCGTGAATCTGATGGACGTTCTTCAGGCCTCGCTCGACGAAACCAAGAAACATCGCGAGGCGAGCGGCACGCGCAAGAAAACCCCAACGACGCGGCGCAAACGCACCGCAGCTTAGATCTCGGCTAGCTCCTCTGCAAGCGGCGCCTCCGGGGCGCCGCTTTGTTTTTCACGGCGTGAAGAACTCAAGCCCACGGCCAGCGCGATCGTTTCGAAAAAGAGCGAGACCATTCCGGCAAACGATGCGCCGTAGGTGCCGAGCACCGCGGTGGACGCAACCGGCGTCAGCACGCCGGACAGACTGTCGAGGCTGGACGCCACGCTGAGAATGGTGCCGCGCTGATTCGAGGGAGCGGCGTCGCTGATCAGCGCGGTGATCGTTGGATTGGTGAGCGACATTCCGAAGCCGAAAACCGTGAAAGCGACGAGCACGACGGCAAACGTGTGCGCGAACGGAATCATCGCGAAGGCGGCAATGAGTGCGAAAAGGCCGATGTTGGACGCCGTGCGATTTCCGACTGCATCGGACACGCGCCCGGTAACCACGATCTGCAAAAAAACGTTCAACACGCCGAAGCCCGCAAACATGAAACTCGCTTGCGACGGCGTCAACCCGAGCGAAGCCTGCAAGAACAACGCAAACACCGCGAACCACGCGTACAAGCCCAGCGAAATAGCCAGCTTTTGCCACAATACGGCGGACGTGCGCTTGTTGGTGAGGTTATGCAGGATTTCTTGGAAGGTCGCAACTTCGCTGCGGTCGGCTTTGCTCGTCGATTCGGGCAGCATCGCGATCGTCACGACGAGCGTAACGAGCTGAAGCGCGGCGGCCGCTAAGAACGGTGCCGAGAAACCGAACCGTTCCAACAAGAATCCACCGAGCAATCCTCCGAATGGAAATCCGGCACCGAACGACGCGCCGACGTAAGCGTACGCGCGGGTTCGTTCCTTCGGCTCGACGAGGTCGGTAACGTAGGCTTGCGTGACGCCGATGTTTCCTCCGGAGAGCCCCTCGATAATACGCGCGACGAACACCACCGGTATCGACGGGGCGAAGGCGAGAATGGCCCAGCCGATGGTCGCGCCCACCTGGCTGACGATCAAGACGCCCTTGCGCCCGATGCGGTCGGAGAGGTTTCCCCAGATCGGCCCCGCGATCAATCCGCACAGGGCGAAGGTCGAGAAGAGCACCCCGACCGTGAAGTCCGACGCGCCGAAGTGCTTCACGAAATACGGCAAGATCGGGATCAGAATGCTGAATCCCATGATGTCGATAAAGGTGATGCCCAGGATCGGGGCGAGGCGGCGGATCATCGGGGCTCACGCTTGGCGGTGCGGTTCATCGGTACCAGAATCAGCAAACCGGCAGGATGGGTTGCCACGGCGAGGATAAACCCTCTTCCCCTGCCCCTCCACTCTTTGGGAGGTGTCTCTTGTCATTCTCCACCGTGCTGCGCCCGATTGCGGGCGCGTTTCTCGTGGCCGTGCTCGTTTCTCCCCAGCTCCTCGCGGCCGCCACCGACAAGGAGCTTGCCGCCACCAAGGGCGACGTCGCCTACATTCCGTCCGGGCAGACCGCCCATCACCAGATCGTGGGCTCGCAGGTTCTCCCCGACGACGCCACCGCGGTTACCGGTCGCAAGTCGCTCGGCACGTTGACCATGCCCGACTCCTCCGAGATCCTGATCGGAGAGCTGACCAATGTGACGGTCGGCGCATTCAACAACGCTGCCGCCGGACCGGGTTCGACGATCAAGGTCGACAACGGCGCGCTGTCGTTCAAGATCGTTCACCCGAGCGGCGCGAAATCGAACTACACCTTCACGACGCCGACGTCGCAGATTGCCGTGCGGGGCACCGAGGGGTACCTCGTCGTCGGACCAAACGGCACGCAGGTCGTTTGTACGAAGTGCGAGGCGGGCGACGTGATCGTTACGGTTGCGGGTGTCGCAACGGTGTTGCTGACGGGTCAGGTGTTCACCGTTCTCGGCACGACGGGCGCGACGACGACCGCCACCACAGCGGTGAGCCAGCTCAACTCATCCGCGGTCAATCAATTCACGAACGGCGCCAATCAATTCGGTAATGCCGCCGCCAGCAACGCGACCGGCACCGCGAGCGGAGCGGCAGGCGGGGCAGCCGGCGCTTCGGCCGGGGTCATTGCCGGAGCCGCGGCAGCGGCTGCCGCAACGGGCGTTGCGGTGGCGGGCGCCAACCAGAGCAGCCCTTCACCGTCGAATGAAAACGTCACCGTCAATCCACAGTCGATCGTCTTGACGTCGGCCGGCCAAACGCAATCGATTTACGCGAGCGTTCCAGGTACCGCCGTCTCCGCCAATCCCAACGTCGCCAGCGTCAGCGGTGGCGGCAACATGTTTACGGTGCGCGCCGTGACGAGCGGCTCGACGACCGTGAACTTCTCCGCGCACGGTCAAATCGTGACGCTGCGCGTTACCGTAATTCTTCCACCGACGCCGCAAATGAGGCCACCCCGATGAAACGCACTTTACGCCTTCTCGTTGCAGCCTTTGGATGTAGTTTTGCGCTGGCCGCCTGCGGAGGCGGCGGCGGTGGTAACGCGTTGCCTTCGGGCGGCGGCGGCGCAAATCACATGGAAAGCGTCCTCTTCCAAATCGTCATCCCGCGCACGGGATCGAGCACCGCGCGTAAGCCGCAATTCGTCGATGCCGCCACGCAATCGGTGACGGTTGCGGTGAACAACGGCTCGCCGACGACGGTGAACACCACCGCGTCGTCATCGGGTTGCACCAGCACGCCGACGAAACTGACGTGCAGCATCACCGTGCAGGCACCCGCCGGAAGCGATACGTTTGCGGTCAATATGTATTCCGCGCAAAATGCGGGCGGTTCGCTCCTTTCGAGCGGAACGACCACCGCGACGATCGGCTCGGGTTCGAACGTCGTGACCGTCACCATGAACGGAGTCCCGACGAAGCTCGTCGTGTCTCTGTCGAACGCCTTCCCGCCGACCGGTTCGCCGTCGACCATCACGGTGAACGTGATCGCTTACGATGCGACCGGCGCGCAAATCGTCGGGCCGGGCAACTATAGCGTTCCCGTCACGCTGACCGACAGCGACACGAGCGGCCATACGTCGTTGACGGTCAATTCGGTTGCCGGACCATCGGCCACCGGAACCTTGACCTACGACGGCAATGCGGCCGTTACGAGCGCTTCGATTGGGGCGACCGCAAGCGGCGTCACGGGCAGCAACATCACGCCCGCGACGTTGCAACCCGGCTCCGTTTCGCATCTGATTGCGGGCGGTTCGGGTGCGATCGCGATCTTGACGATCAATGGCACGACCTACGCCTTCACGCCGTCCGGAACGGGCGTCGCGCAGGTCGAGGTTTCGAACGGTTCGACCATTTCCAGCACGGCGCGCCAGATTCTCGCGACGCGCAAGAAACAGTCGATCATTTCGGTTTCGCCGGTTCCCGACGAATGCACGGCGGATCCCACCAAGGGTTACGTCTATTGCATCGGGTTCAATTCGAACGTGGTGACGGTACTGAACGCCAACGTCGTCCCGGCGGTGCAGTTGAGCCAGTTCACCACGGACGCACCTGCGGGCGGCGTGCCCTACTCGGCCGGCTCGTGCACGATCTGCGGTGCGCTCTTCGATCCGACCGACAAAGCGGTGGTCATCTCGACCGGAAACGGCTACGAGCTGTACAACAGTTCCGGCACGAAGTTGAAAACGATCGCGGCGCCGGTCGCGGAGAACTTCGGGTACAACGCTTCGACCAATCAGATCTTTTCGGGTCAGTATTCAAGCGGGACGACGATCGATCTCGACGACGTCGCTTCGGCGACGCGCTATACGCTCAGTCCGACGCCGGCGGATCTGAGCGAACCGGACTCAAACGGGGTCG
>JAFAIW010000194.1 GCA_019236495.1 Vulcanimicrobiota bacterium
AGCGCTCGACGTCCTTACGCCACCGCGCTACCAGGAGCTCTTTCGGCGCTCGGGCGCTGACGGCGAGGAGCAGGTCGTCGGAGGATCCCTCCACCGGCTGCGCGTTGCGCTCGATCGTCCCCGAGGTGTAAATGCGTAGCAGCTCGACGAGCTCGTCGTTCAAAGCGAGCGGAACATCGACCGCGAGCGGAGCGCGCGGTGCGAGGCCCATGTCGGCGCGAACTTGACGCACCCTCTCGACGGCCCCTTGCACGCGAGTAAACGTTCGTTCTGCGTCGCGGTCGACCGGAATTTCGTCCGGATCGGGCCACAGCGCCGTCATGATGGTCGCACCGTCGTGCGGAATCGAGAGCCACACTTCCTCCGTGATGAACGGCTCGATTGGATGCAAAAGGCGCATCGCGTGGTTGAGCACGAAGGAGAGCACCGCCATGCGCGAGGATGTGGCGATCTTTGCCGCCTCGACGTACCAATCGCAGAATTCGTACCAAACGAATCGCCAAATGCTTTCGGCGGCGTTGCCGAAGTCATAGGCATTCAGTGCGGCGGTTACGTCGACTGCGGTGTCGTGCAGCCGCGTCAAAATCCAGCGGTCCGCCACGGAAAGGGCGGCTCGGCCGGGTAAATCGAGGGCATGCGGGAACTCGTCGGGCAACGCGAGGACGAAGCGCGTTGCATTCCAGATTTTATTGTTGAAGTTCCGCGCTTCTTCACACCGCGATTCGTGAAAGCGCACTTCCTGCCCCTCGAGCCGCATTTGGCGCATCATTCCCATGCGAAATGCGTCAGCGCCGTAACGCTCGACGATATCCAATGGATCGATCGCATTCCCCAACGACTTGCTCATCTTGCGACCTTCCGCATCGAACACGAGCGGCGCGATGAACACGTCCGGGAACGGTGCGCTACCCATGAATTTCAAGCCGAGCATCACCATCCGCGCGATCCAGAGAAAAATGATTTCCCAGCCGCTCACGAGCACTTGCGATGGATACCAATGCGCGAGCTCGGGGGTGCGCTCGGGCCAGCCTAAGATGCTGAACGGCCACAAAGCCGACGAGAACCACGTGTCGAGCGTATCCGGATCGCGAGTAAGCGCACCGGTGGAGCCGCGCTCGCGTGCCAGGAACTGCGCGGCATCTTCGGTTTCGGCCACGATCGGTTCGCCGCGTTCGTCGTACCAAACGGGGAGCCGGTGTCCCCACCACACCTGGCGTGAAATGTTCCAGTCGCGAATGTTCTCGAGCCACTGTTCGTACGTGCGCCCATATCGTTCCGGAACGAACCGCACGCGGCCGTCGCGATACGCGTCGAGCGCAGGCGTGGCGAGCGGCGCCATTCGAACGAACCACTGCAAGGAAAGCAGCGGCTCTACGACTTCGCCGGTTCGCTCGCTGACGGCTATCGCATGACGGTACGGTTCCTCGGCGGCGAGCAGGCCGCGTGTTTTCAGATCGCCGACGATCGCACGCCGCGCCTCGTAACGATCCAACCCTTCGTACCGTCCGACGGCAACGTCCGCGCCGGTGACGCGCGCGTCGAAGTCGAGCACGGACGGCATCGGCAGCTCGTGCCGCAATCCGATTTCGTAGTCGGTGGCATCGTGCGCGGGCGTTACCTTGACCGCGCCGGTTCCGAAGGCCATATCGACGGCCGCATCGGCCACGATCGGGATGCTGCGTTCCAGAAGCGGCGGCACGAAAACGCGACGCCCGACGAGACTGCGGTAACGCTCGTCGTCGGGGTGCACGGCGATCGCGACGTCCGCGAGAATTGTTTCCGGACGCGTCGTCGCAATGACGACGCCGGCTTCTTCACCCGCTTCGAATGGATAGCGTACCCGCCACAGTGTCGCGTCGCGCTCGACATGCTCGACTTCCGCATCGGAAATCGTCGTTCGCGCTTTGGGATCCCAATTGATCAAGCGCTTGCCCCGATAGATCAGCCCGTCTTGGTACAGCTGCACGAAGACCTTGTTCACCGCGCGCGATAACCCGTCGTCCATCGTGTAGCGAGAACGCGCCCAATCCGGTCCGAAGCCCAGCTTACGGAACTGCGCGACAATCGTCTTGCCGGTGGATTCACCGAACGACCACGCGCGCTCGAAATACGCTTCGCGTCCGAGCCCGTCGCGCGTCAAGCCTTCTTGCGCCAACTCGCGGACGAGCACCGCTTCGGTTGCTACCGCGGCGTGGTCGAGCCCGGGCAGCCAATCGGCATTGTCACCGAGCATGCGATGGTAGCGCACCAAGATGTCTTGCGGCGTGTACGTCGAGCCGTGACCTAAATGCGCGCGGCCGGTCACATTCGGCGGCGGCATGCAAATGATGAACGGTGGGCGAGCCGGATCCGGGTCTTCGTGAAAGTATCCGCCCGACTCCCAGCGCGCGTAGAGCCGGTCTTCGACGGCCTTCGGATCGTAGGTCTTCGGAAGGTCTCGCTTCGGCGCGCTCACTACTTGGAGGTAATGAGTTTGATGAGGCTGACGCTCGTCCCGCCTTGCACCGGTGAAACGATGACGGTGAGCCCCTCACCTTTTCGCGTGGCGATGACGGCGTCCGCGCCGTTGACCGGATAGTTCGCTCGGCGTTCTTCGATTCGCCAACCAAACGAGGCCAAATGCTGCATGTACCATGCCAGCACGACGTCCGAACCGTCATGCGTCCCGAACTTGAACGCTTGCGGCGTTACGTTGAGGCCGCCCTTGAGCGCGAATTGATTGGGGGAGTAATCCGGAAACGCATGCGGTGCGACCGGCACGTCGCCGAACACCGTATTGCCGGCGGGGGCGGCAAAAGCAAGAGCGCCCGTGAGGGCGATCATCGCGAACGTGGCCAGCAGGGTCAGGCCGGCATGTCCTTTTGGCGCTCGTTGTAGATGAGCGTCGGAGCTTCTTTCTTCTCGATGACTTCTTTGTTGATCACACATTTCTTCACGCCCGTCAGCGAGGGCAAATCGTACATGACGTCGAGCATGACCTCTTCCAAGATCGAGCGCAACCCGCGCGCGCCGGTCTTGCGGCTCTGCGCCTTGATGGCGATCGCGATGAGCGCCTCCTTGGTGAACGTCAATTCGACGCCGTCCATTCCCATGATCTTTTGGAATTGACGGACGAGTGCGTTGCGCGGCTCGACCAGGATGCGACGCAGCGCCAGCTCGTCGAGCGCATCGAGCGTCACGACGATCGGCAAGCGTCCAATGAATTCCGGAATCAACCCGAACTTCAAGAGATCTTCCGGCATCAACTGCTGCAGCAAATGCCCGACCCTCTGCTCTTTCTTGCCTTCGGGAACCGCGCGGAAGCCGAGCGTGTTCGAGGCGACGCGTTGCTCGATGATGCGTTCCAAGCCGTCGAACGCGCCCCCGCAGATGAACAGCACGTTGGTCGTATCGATTTGGATGAATTCCTGGTGCGGGTGCTTGCGGCCGCCCTGAGGCGGGACGTTGGCGGTCGTGCCTTCCAGAATCTTGAGCAATGCCTGTTGCACACCTTCGCCTGAAACGTCGCGCGTGATCGACGGATTCTCGCTCTTGCGCGCGATCTTGTCGATCTCGTCGATGTAGACGATGCCTTTTTCCGCGCGTTTGACGTCGTAGTCCGCAGCCTGGATCAACTTCAAGAGAATGTTCTCGACGTCTTCACCGACGTAACCGGCTTCGGTCAGCGAAGTGGCGTCGGCCATCGCGAGCGGCACGTCCAAGATCTTCGCGAGCGTCTGCGCGAGGTAGGTCTTCCCGGAGCCGGTTGGACCGACGAGCAAAATGTTGGACTTCTGCAGCTCGACGTCGTCGGCCGTGTTGCCCATGTTGACGCGCTTGTAGTGGTTGTAAACGGCGACGGCCAGCGATTTCTTGGCGCGCTCTTGCCCGATCACATACTGATTGAGGATGTGATTGATTTCTTTGGGCTTTGGAATATTCCGAAGACGCAGGTTCTCGTCGACGTTCTTGTAGAGCTCTTCCTCGATGATCTCGTTACAGAGCTCGATACATTCGTCGCAGATGTAGACGCCCGGGCCCGCAATGAGCTTGCGCACTTGCTCCTGCGATTTGCCGCAGAAGCTGCACTTGAGCTGCCCCTTCTCGTCCCCGAAGCGAAACATTCGTAGTGCGCACTACTCCCGAGGCAGCTACGTCGACGATGCGGGGGTCGGCGCGCTGCGGCTGTCCTTGCGGATTACACTGTCTATAATACCGTAATCGACAGCTTCTTGGGCGGTCATGTAGTAATCCCGCTCGATGTCCCTCAAAATCTGCTCGACGGGCTTCTTGGTGGCCTCTTCGTAGATACCGGCCAGCATCCGGCGCGTCGCGATCAGGTCCCGGGCGTGAATCTCGATATCGGTGGCCTGGCCGCCCACCTGTTGGACCCAGGGCTGATGGATCAGGATCTTGGCATAGGGGAGCGCGTGGCGCTTGCCTGGCGCGCCGCCCGTCAGCAGGATAGAGGCCATCGAGGCGGCCATTCCGGCGCAAATCGTCGCAACGTCGGGCTTGATAAACTGCATCGTATCGTAGATGGCGAGCCCCGCCGTGACGCTGCCGCCCGGACTATTGATGTACATGTCGATGTCTTTGTCCGGGTCTTCCTTTTCAAGGAAGAGCAATTGCGCGATCACGAGATTGGCCAATTGGTCGTCCATCGGGCCGCCCACGAAGACGATGCGCTCTTTGAGTAGGCGCGAGTAAATGTCGAATGCCCGTTCGCCGCGCGCGCTTTGCTCGACGACCATCGGCACCAGGTGGCCCATTGGATTCACTTCCTTGCTCATTTGCGGGTTTTCAGCTACTCCCAGGAACTAGCTCTTTGCCGATTCGGTTGCTTGTTTGACCTGGGCTTGTTCGATGAGCCAGTCCATCGTCTTGCTCCGTACGATACCGTCCATCAGGGAGAGGACGTTGTTGCCTAGCGCTTGACGAATTCGATCGACCGGCTGCCCGTATTGATCGGCCAGGGATGCCAGCTCGGTCTGGACGTCGGCGGGGGTGGCGTTGATTTGCTCGCGCTTGGCGATGGCTTCCACCAGCAGCGTCCCTTTGACGCGCCGCTCCGCGTCCGCGTGCAATTCAGCGCGCAACGCTTCTTCGGTTTTTCCCGCAGCGCTCAAATACGCGTCCCACGTCATCCCCATGCGCGAGGCAAAGGTGCGGGCGTCCATCACGAGATTGTCGACCTCGCGCTCGACCATCACGTCCGGCAGCGGAAAGTCATGCGTTTCCAACAGCTTTTCCATGATCGCATTGCCGAGCTGTTTGCGCGTCTTGTTTTGTGCGACCGCTTCCAGCCGGCGCCGGATATCGGCGCGCAATTCTTCGAGCGTCTCGTTTGAAGAGACGTTCTTCGCGAACGCATCGTCGATGGTGGGCAACTCCGCTTCCTTGACGTCGTGCACGGCCACGCGGAAGGTCGCGGCTTTTCCGGCCAGCTCCGCCTTTTCGTACCCCTCGGGGAAGGTGGCGTGAACCTCTCGCGTGTCGCCCGCGCTCATCCCGGCGATGCCGGTCGCGAATCCCGGAATGAAGCGGTCGGCGGAAAGCTCGACCGTCTGTCCGGTGGCCGAGCCGCCCTCGAAGACCTGGCCGTCGATCGAGCCTTCGAAATCCATGACCACGAAATCTCCCAGCTGCGCCGGGCGGCTGACTGGGACGAGGGTAGCGCGATCGCGGGCCAAGGCTCGCAAGCTCCGTTCGACGTCCTCCTCGACAACCACGACCGCCTCGCCCGCCACCTCGACCCCGCGGTAGGTTCCGAGCTCGATCTCCGGCCGGACGGTCACCGTCGCCTTGACGCGCATCGGCTTGCCGTCCTCATGCGGGAGCAGCTCCATGTGGGGCCGCTCGACCGGATCGAGGTCGTGCTCGCGGATCGCGCGGGTGTAGACCTCGGGGACGACGTCTTCCATCGCCTGGCTGTTGATGACGTCGGTGCCGTAGTTTTGCTCGAAGACTTTGCGCGGCACCTTACCGGGGCGGAATCCCGGGACTTTCGCATTTCGCGACAGCCGCCGGAAGGCACGCTCTTCTGCAGCGCTGATTTCATCGCCGGAGATGGGAATTTCGAGCTCGACTTTCGTCGCATCGAGCTTCGTTAGGGATGATGTGGCCAGGGGAGGTTCTCCTCGCTTCTCGGGGCGCAGGGCGTGCTTGAGTACGACGACCGCCCGACGGAGACCCTTCTGTAGGCCGTCGACCGACAGGTCGACGCAAAAACGAGGCGCCGGTGACGCCTCGTTTTCGTGCTTGCGAACCGCGCTGTCGGTTAGATGCTACAGCCCGGGTTTGGCGTGGGAATTGCCACGGTGGCGATCGCACCGACGTTCTCCGTGATCCAGAGGTTACTGTCGGGGCCGATCGTCACGCCAATGGGCTCCTCGTTGCCGGAGGCCGTCGGATACTCGATGACCGTTCCCGTCGCCATATTGATCGACGCAACCTTCGACACGCCGATCTCGGTGAACCACATTAGGCCGGTGTGAAGGGCCTCGTGCATGTCGAACGGATTGGCGTTCGCCGAAAATCCGCTCGAGTAGTTGGCGAGGATCGCACCGGACGAATTGGCTTTGTAGATCGACGGTGTCGCGGTGTTTCCGACTTGCCAAGCGCTGCCCCCAGTCACCCAGAGATTGCCGTCGGATCCCGAAACGATCGCTTGCGGAGAATTGAACCCAGAGAACTCGGACAACTTTTGCGTCGAAACGGTAATCCGGCCGATTTTGTCCGCGCCGGTCTCGGCAAACCAGACGTTGCCGTCCGGTCCTATCGTGATGCCCGCCGGTGCGCCGCCCGACGTGACCGGAATCGTACTGGTCGCGCTGGTGGTCGGGTTCAGAACGACGATTTGACTGTTCGTTTGATCGGTAACGTAGACGTTACCATCCGAGGCCCGCACGGAAGCGTAAATCGAGCTGCTCGATGGTAATCCAAAACTGCCGATCGGCGATTGTGTTTGCGCGGGGAAATCGACGACCGTCGAATTGGTAACACCCAATGCCCAAACATTCGCACTGCTATCGGTGGTTATGCCTTGGGCATGACCCAGCGTCGTCACGCCGGCGATAGATCCTGCGGTCGTTATCGACGCGATGTAACCGTTCCCGGTGGTGAAATACATCAACGCGTTCGCAGAATTGGGATTCGTGATGAAATTCGGCCGATTCCCAACGGGCGCCGTGTTGTATTCCGCCCAGGTGGGCAAGGTCGGCGGCTGCGTGGGACAACCTGGCGGCGGCGACGGAGTCGGCGTCGGTCCCGGCGTTCCGCAGCCCGGCGGCGGCGTTGGGACGGTGCCGGCCGCGATCTTATTGATGGCGTTCTCGACGACCCATAGGCGCGCATCCGGACCGATCGTCAGACCTACCGGGCCGGCACTGGTTCCTGAGGGGAGCGTATACTCGGCGACTTTGCCGGAGCTCATCTTGATTGTTGCGACTTTTCCGCTGATAGCCTCCGAGAACCAAATGAGACCCGTCCCGATGTCCTCGAACAAATGGAAGGGATCAGCATTTGCAGAGATACCGGTTTTGTAGTTATGCACGAGCGTTCCGGTAGTCGACATGGCATAGATCGCGCCGACAGCGCTATTGCCGACTCCGGAGTACGAGCTGCCCCCGGAGACCCAAAGGTTTCCATCAGAACCCGAAATGATCGAAAGCGGCGACAGTGGGACGGCGAACGTCGTGACGGTGTTCGTCGAGACGTTGATGCGCCCGACTTGATTTAACCCTAATTCGGTGAACCAAACATTGCCGTCGGATCCAACCGTGATCTCTCCCGGATAGGCGTTCGACTGCAGCGGAATCGTCGTGAATGCTTGCGTGGTCGGATTGAGACGATAGACCGCTGAGTTGTCGAAATCCGTGAACCAAACGTTGCCGTCGCTCGTTAGGGCGGAGGCGAATGCCAGGGTGGCGCCCTGCACGGGAAGGTTGTAGGTTGTCAACGGGCCTGTTGGATTTGTGTCGCTGAAGGTCTGAACGGTGGTTTGGTTGAGTTCGTCGACCCAAACCGTACCGGTAGTGGGATCGAGCGTCAAATATTGCGCCCGATTCGGTCTGTTCACGATCGATGACGTGCCGTTTGTCTGCATTTGCGAGACGTTACCCGTCCCAACCGAGTAGAACAGCGTACCAGAGGGCGGGTCGTTGATAATGTAGTTCGGTTGGCTTCCGCCCGCAATGGGATATTCCGCAAAGTTGAGTGACGATTGCGGCGGCGGCGTAGCAGAGTTGCAGGCCGTTGTGATCGTGATCGTTACAATTTCGGTGACGTGCGTTCCATCCGCAAACGTCGCCGTGACTTTCACCGTATAGTTGCCGGGCTTCGCCGTGCTCGGCGTGACGATGGTTTCAACGGTTTGCGACACCGATTCGCCACCCTGTTGCGTCACCGGGGATGGATTGGGATTGAACGTGCTCGTCCACCCCGTAGGAATCTGGTTGAGCGTCCACGTGACGGTCCCGGTCTCACCCGGCGGTCCACCTACCGACCAGTTGACGCAGAAGGTCGATCCGGGCGGGCCTTCGTTGTAGAGACACGGTCCGTTCGAGAGCGTGTGGAGACCCGCCGACTCGCTCACGGGTCCGGCGACGAGCGAGGTGTGCGGGCTGTTGCCGTTCGGGGCCGCCGTCAAACCCGAGGGCGTGAGCGTGGATGGCGTGAAACCATGCGAGCCGCCGCTGCATCCAGCCACGATTTGAGCGGCGACGACGAGGATCGCGAGGGCCATCTGATGACGGCGAGAGCGCATCGAAAATCTCCACAGGCAAGCGAGGGGCAGGGTGCTTGCACAGCCCTGCAACGCGGACCTGCCGGATTAATCCGAAATTGCGACTTTGGAAAGTTTTAGAATAAGCGGAAGACGAGATTCGAACTCGCGACCCTCGCCTTGGCAAGGCGATGCTCTACCACTGAGCTACTTCCGCTCGCTGCGCACTGGGCACGCAGAGACTCGAACTCTGATGGGTCGCCCCACTGGAACCTAAATCCAGCGCGTCTGCCAGTTCCGCCACGTGCCCGCGCGGCCGCCCGCGGCGCCTGCCGGCGACCCGGAATAATATACCACGGCCGCCTAAATCCCTTGCCGGTTAGGAGTTCACCGACGT
>JAFAIW010000011.1 GCA_019236495.1 Vulcanimicrobiota bacterium
ATACCGGAAGTACCCAGCTTTCTCCGCATCCGCCGTCGTCGGAAAGCGCGCTTGCAAATCTTTCGAAACGGAAGTAACGAACGCGACTTCACTTGTGGCCGGCTTGTCCGGCGGCGGCGCAGGCGTCGCCGTCGCGGGAGCTTTCATGTTCATTTGGGCGGTCGCCGCAGCGCTCAGAACAAACGTGCACGCGACGAATGCCGGAAGAATGCGCTTTATCATGTCGCGCGGGTTCGCTAGGGAATGGACGACGCCTCCGGTGACGGAGAGTCGGAGGGTGGCGGCGTCGCGGGCGATTGCGTGCGGCGCGGCGCCGGTGGCGCGTGCGTCGGCGGTACGGTGTAAAACGGATTGGGGGAAAACGCGGCTTTGGGCACGTCGTCGTTCAATTTCAATGGTGGGGGTGTCACGATGCTGACACCGTTGCGATCGACCCGAATCGTGGCCGCGGTCGAAGCGCGGACTTGTGTTCCCGGGCCGAGATTGACGTCTTGTCCTTTGCGCGCCAGGATGCGCCACATGTAGTGATACGGGATGAAGATGTCTTCCAACGTATCGGTGATTTCTTGCGTGTCGGCTTGCCCGGTAGTCAAATGATGATCGATGTGGGCGATCGGCGTGCGCAGCGGCAGCGTTCGGCCGTCGGTGAGTTTGAGCGGCTCGAAATAAATTTCGACGCTTCCGTCGACGTCCGGAGCTTGCGCCGCGCGGCTGTTCTCGATTTTTATCAGCTCGGGAGCGCCCGCGGGTGCGAGCGTGCGCCCGTCGACGACGAGCGCGTCTCTCAAATGCGCGGGAATCTCGGAATTGGACATCGACCTCGAGCTAATCGTTCCGTCGAGAACGAATACCAGACGCGACTCTTCCGGAAGGGTCGGCAGTGTCGCAGCGATCGGGGTTTCCGTTGGTTCCGGCGTTGGCGGAGGGCTCGGCGTAGAAGAAATGGGCAGGGCCGCAGTCGGCCCTGCCCCATACGCGAATGCGATGGCGACCAGCGCAGCAATTGCGCCGAGGGCGCGCTGCACGTTAGGAAGCGCGCTTCTCTTGCTTCGGCTGCTCGTTTCGCGCAGCAGCGGCTGCGCGTTTTCCTTCTTCAATGAGCTGCTTGACTTTTTGGCCACCTTTTTGTCCGATCTGCTCGTAAAAATTCGGGCCGTAGCGGTCGCGCGTTGCTTCGCCGCCTTTCTTCCCGCCCTTCTTACCGATTTGCTCGTAAAAAGCGTGACCGTGGGCCTGCTTCGTGGCCTGCCCGCCCTTGCGCCCGATCATTTCGTAAAACTCGGGGCCGTACTTTTTCTTGACGGTTTCGCCGCCTTTTTGCCCCGCTTCACGAACGGACATCCCGCCGCTCTTTTTGACCTGGGGCTTCGTGGGAATGGACATCGACGTTATACCTAACCTATCTTTCGTTGCTTGGACCGAATTCTTGGGCCGCCCCAGAAGGACGGCAACGGAACGCTCCATATACTTGAACGCACGTTGACCCCTGAAAGTTGGTAACAATTTGGTCAAGAGCAAGCTTGGGCAGGTCCTGAAGGCGGCCGGGGTCGTGCTTGCCTTCTGCGCGCTGGCGGCTCCCGGGCCGAGCAACCAGCAACTCCTCCAGCTCGAACGCGCGCGCTCCCTCGGCGACGGCGCTCTAGCAGGCATGCTCGACGGCCCCGATCGCACCCTGGCGATCCGCGCCGCACTCGCGATCGGACGCACCAAGGACGCGCGCGGCGCCGCCGTGCTGCTCCGGCACGTCCACGACCGTAATCCCGCGATGCGCGCCATGGCGGTCTACGGTCTCGGCCTCCTGGCCGTGCCGCGGTCGCAAGACGCCGTCCTGGCCGCGGCCGGCGACGGATCCTCGGCGGTTCGGTACGCCGCAGTCGACGCGATCGGCCGTCTCGAAACGGCCGGCCGGTTTGATGCAACGCACGAACCTGTCGCCGCTCGCCTGCTCGAAACGATGATCGCGCCGCAACCTGGGAATGCGCTGGAAAAGGATGCGATCGTGCGCGCTCACGCTGCGGCGAATACGGAAGCGTTCCGCAAGGGTCAGCAAGGCTTCGGCATGTCGGAAGCGCTCGTCCGTGCTTTTGATGCGGAACGTAACGACGACGTCCGCTGGCATCTCATGTGGGCGATCTTTCGCGGGTACCGGCTGCGCGTGCCGCGCGCAGTGTTGCTGAACGCATTGCACGATCCAAACGAGCTGGTCCGAATCGGTGCAGTGCGCGCATGCGGAGGGTTGACGGACGATCGCGGCAAGCCGGCCGCCGACGTCATTCCTTCACTCGAACCGCTAACGCACGATCCCTCGTGGCGCGTACAGGAGCAAGCGTTCGAAGCAATTCGCGCCTTGAGCGGAAAGCCGCCGACCGACCACCTGACGGAGCTGCCGCCGGGCTTGAATCTTCCTCCGCCGAAGACGCTCCCGCCGATTGCGGCATTGCCGCGACCCAGCGTCACCGGTTCGCCGGCCGCGCCGGCGGTTTCGGAAGCGCGTTTTCGCCCCCGCCTCGATCCCGCGAGCGCTGCCGCAATGGATGGCCCCATGCCGGGTTTGCATCCACGCGTGCGCATTGGGACGACCAAAGGTGACTTCATCGTCGTCCTCTATCCGGAGTGGGCGCCGCTCACCGTCGCAAATTTTTTGAATCTCACGAATCGCGGCTACTTCGACGGTCTGCGCTGGTTTCGCATCGTGCCGGACTTCGTCGTGCAAACCGGCGACCCGCACGACAACGGGGAAGGCGATGCCGGGTACTCGATTCCCGCTGAAGAGAATCCGGTGGAACAGCGCAGCTACGTCATCTCGATGGGACTCAACTACAACGATGCAGGCCCGGAGCGAGATTCGGCGGGAACGCAGTTTTACATTACGCTTTCGCCGCAGCTGCATCTCGACCGCGACTTCACGGTCTTTGGCGAGGTGACCGGCGGCACGGAGGTCTTGGCGCACCTCATCGAAACGGATCGCATGACGAAAGTCGAGCAGCTGCCCGACGTCATGCTGCGCTAGAACGCGCGCTTACTGTCGAGCAGGATCGTCACCGGTCCATCGTTGACCAGTTCGACTTCCATCGTGGCGCCGAACGAACCAAACGCGGTCGGCACTCCGGCGCGCTGCAACAGCGCTCCGACGCGTTCGAAGAGCGGTTGTGCCGCGTCTTCACGGGCCGCCGCGATAAACGACGGACGGCGCCCTTTGCGTACGTCCCCGTGTAACGTGAATTGCGAGATCAACAACACCCCACCGCCGGCTTCGAGCACGCTGCGATTCATCAAGCCGGCCTCATCGCGAAAAATTCGCAAGGCCGCGATTTTTTCCGCAATATACGCGGCGTCCGGCTCGGCATCGTCGACGCCCACGCTCACGAGCGCGGCCAAGCCGTGGCCGACCGCGCCGACCGCGGCGCCGTCAACCCGCACTTCGGCGCGGCTCACACGCT
>JAFAIW010000141.1 GCA_019236495.1 Vulcanimicrobiota bacterium
TACGAGCTCTACAACAGCACCGGCACGAAGTTGAAGACGATTGCCGCGCCAGCGGCCGAGAACTTCGGGTACAACGCGTCGACGAATCAGATCTTCTCGGGCCAGTACTCGAACCAAACGACGATCGATCTCGACGACGTGGCCTCAGCGACGCGGTACTCGCTCAGCCCAACGCCCGCGGATCTGAGCGAACCGGACTCAAACGGGGTCGATCAGAGCACGAACATCGGGATCACTCCGAACGAATTCACGAACGGCAGCACCGCGACGCTCTTTATGGTGAATTTGAACGGCATTTCGTTGAACAGTCCGTCCGCCGGGATGTTTACCGGAACGGTGGGCGAGGTGCCGCTTACGTCCTCGCTGGGCGGCACGTGCGACACACTGATCAGCGATCTCTCCGTCGACTCGGTGGCCCATCTCGTCTTCTTCTTCGGCGAGTTCTGCAGTCAAATCGGCGTCGGGCAAATGCCGACGTCGAGCGGTGCGCCGTTGACGATGTCCAACTACGTCTTCGCCAATCTGCCGCAGCTACCGTCGGACGCAGGGACCTGGAGCGGTGCGGGCGATCCGCACGCCATTGCGACGTTCAATCTCGCACCGGTGTGTTCGGATTGTGCCGCGATGTTCGACGCAACGCGGAGCTGGGTCGCGATCATCGACTTGAACAAACTGCTGGCAGCGCCGCGCGACACGACCGATACGCACTTGGTCTCGGCCTCGTACGATCTGGTCGGAAACGGCGTGGTGACCTACATCCCGGCAATGTAGCGCGCGGCGCTACTCGAGCTCGATCGGAAGCACGAACGTTTCAAAGCGTTCGTGCTTTCGTATTACCCCAAGCTTGTGACTCCGTGAAAGATCGATCAGCGTCAGCATCTTGTGCAGGTCGTCGATGCCGCGCAAAGGTTCGTCGTCGAACGAAACGATCACGTCGCCTTCACGCAGCTTCGCCGTTTCTGCGGGACTGCCGCGTTCGACGGAGATCACCGCGACGCCGTGGCGTTGCGCCAGCGCGTGACGGCGCAGAAGAAACGCAGGCAATTCGACGTCCTGACCGGCCAGGCCGAGATAGCCGCGCCGCACTTTGCCGTCGCGCATCAGGATGCCCGCGGTGAATTTTGCCGAGTTGATGGCAATCGCGAAGCACAAGCCTTGCCCCGGAAGCACCGCGGTGTTGACGCCGACGACCGCGCCGCCGGCATCCACGAGCGGGCCGCCGGAATTGCCGGGGTTGAGGGCCGCGTCGGTTTGCACGATATTGTCCATCAAACGTCCGGATTGCGAACGCAACGTGCGTCCGACGGCGCTCACGACGCCCGCCGTGACGGTGTATTGCAAACCGAACGGATTGCCGACCGCCACCACGAGCTGCCCGGGACGCAGCGCGGACGAATCGCCGAGCGTCGCCGCTTGAAGATTCTTTGCGTCGACGCGCAAGACCGCCAGATCGGAGTGCGGATCTTCACCAACGAGCGTTGCACGAAAGTCGCGGCCGTCGAGCATCGAGACCTCGATGCGGCGCGCATCGCTCACGACGTGACTGTTCGTCAACACGAAGCCGTCGGGAGTGAAGACGAAGCCCGAACCGGAGCCGCGCTTTCCTCCGCGCACCTCGATTTGCACGACCGACGGACTGACGCGTTCGGCGGCACGAATGACGGCGTCGGAATATGGATCGCGCACGGGGCCGTCTTCTCGTTCGCGCGTCCAGGCAACCGGGATGGCCATGACGTGCTGCCCAATACCGCCAGGCCGGGCGAAAGGTTGCGCGAGTGCAGTCCCCGAATCGCGGCTGGTTCCCGTCGCTTGCCCAGATGGCGGAATTGGTAGACGCGCTGGTTTCAGGTACCAGTGGCCGCAAGGTCGTGGGGGTTCGAGTCCCTTTCTGGGCATTTCGACGCTGTTAACGTGCAAAAACTCCCGAGTTTTTGCACTTCGTGGACACGACTCGAATCTGCGTGGCTGGCCAGGTGGCAATGCTGGTGCGGTCGAGCAAATGCCACCGTGTGGCACCGCTACGACGCACGATGGAACTAGCTTAGCGAATTTTACTTCGCTTCACCGATTACAAGTTTTTTGTAATTCGCGTACACGCCGCAGAGTTTGGGCGGCCGCATCCGTGCGAGATCGGCCGACGCTTCTCCTTTTAGGACACGGTCCTCAAAGAAGCGGGGGATAGGTCGAGGCCGGAGACCTTGGCGACAGCATTCCAAGCGGCTTCCTGGTTGGTGAGATCGCGAAGGTGCGGGTGATGCATCGCTTCCAT
>JAFAIW010000167.1 GCA_019236495.1 Vulcanimicrobiota bacterium
CAGGCGCGCCTCGAAGGGTGAGTGCCGCGGTGATGGCAGAGCCGGCGGCCAAGAGCGCGCAGCCCAACGCCACGTAGCGAAACCCCCTTTCGAACGCTGCGGAAAGCAGCGCCCGTTCGCGCAGCGACGAAACGTGCCCCGCCGCCATCTGCGGGCGGGCGCGGTCGAGTTCGGTGCGCTGCGTATGCGTGAGCGGCGTTGCCGCGAGTAGCGCATCGAGGCGCGCGTTGAACCCCCACGCGATCAACGCCCCGAACGCGGCGATCGCCAACAATCCCGCAATACGTGACACCGCATTGTTGATTCCCGAAGCGACGCCGACGTTGTGTTCGGGGACTGAGCCGATGACGGTCGTCGTCAGCGGTGCAACGGTAAGACCCATGCCGATACCGATCAAAACGATCGCCGGCAAGACACCCTGCCAATAATGCAGATCGGGCAAGAACGCGAATGCCGCGAAGCCGAGCGCGGTGAGGATCGGCCCGGCCGTCAAGAACGGCCGAACGCCGAATCGGGCGCTGTACGTGCCGCTTGCACGCGAGAGTAAAACCATGAGCGCGACGAACGGCAAGAACGCCGCGCCGGCAAATGCGGCGGAGTATCCGTCGACTTGAATCATGATGAACGGCATGTAGTAGAACAATGCGGAGAGGGCTCCGTATAAGAGAAACGTCATCGCGTTGATTCCCGAGAACTCCGCATTCGCAAACAGACCGAGCGGCATCACCGGCTCCGGCACGCGATGTTCGATCCAAAGAAAGAGCGCGAAGAACGCCGCGCCGGGAACGAGCAGGTAATACGGTCCTGCGATGAACGCATAAACGATTAATCCGAGTGCGAGCGTAACGCACGCGGAACCGAGCACGTCGAGCCTTCCGCGACGAGCTTCATCGTCGCGGCTTTCTTCGAGATGCCGCCACGCCAGCGCGACGACGGCGGCGGCCAGCGGCAAGTTGATGAAGAAAACCCAACGCCATCCGAAATGATCGATGATGGCGCCGCCCGCGACCGGTCCGACGGCCGCCGCCACCGCACTCATTCCCGACCACGTGCCGATGGCTCTGCTTCGCTCCGCACCGCGAAAATGTGCGCCGATCAACGCCAAGCTTGCGGGTGCGAGCAGCGTTCCGCCGAGCCCTTGAATCACGCGCGCGCCGATCAGCGTCGCTAAACTCGGCGCCAAACCGCACGCCAGCGAAGCGATCGCAAAGATCGCAGTGCCGAGCATGAAGATACGTTTGCGGCCGTAGCGATCGGCGAGCGCCCCGGCGAGCAGCATGAGCGCGCCGAGAACGAGCGTGTAGGCTTCAACGATCCACTGCGTTTGCGCCGCCGACGCGTTGAACTGCCGTTGAACGATGGGCAAAGCAATCGAAACGACGGCCCCGTCGATGAAGACCAGGCTCGATCCCAGGATCGTGGCGGTCAGAATCCAGCGTGCGGACTGCGGAGCGCTCATCGCGCGCCCTTTCGCCGCGAAGGCTTAGGTGCCCGCGCCCCCACCGGTATGAAAGACGTACTTCAAAATGAACCGATCGAGCGTCGTGTTGGCGGCGGGCGTTCCGTAGTTGAAGAACAGCTCGCTGCCGTTTCGAAACTTGGCATGGTAACTGGCCGCAACGTTCGTTCCCGGTATCGCGGAGCCGCCGATGCCGCTGATATTGCGCAGCGAGATCGAGACGTTGGCGTCCGGGCCGAGCGTTTCACCGAAGGAGATCCGGCGCAACCATTGCGACTCGAGCGGCCCAACCGGGTAGCCGCTGCTCGCGGAGCACAACGCCAGCGTGGTAGCGCAGCGCTGGTAAGTACCGTCGTATTCGAGCGCGATGGAAAACCGCGATCCGATCGGCCGCGAGGTCGACGAGGTGTATTGATGCACGAAATATTGTCCGAACGGCCCTACCGAAATGCCGGTATCGAACGGAGCTGGCGTTCCGTCGCGATACCCGATTCCGCCGCCCATTGCATTGAACTTGTCCGTTCGCCCGCAGTAGTATCCCGGATATCCGGTGTAGTAGCTGCGCGAAATCAGCGCCGAGTCGCACGGAATGGCCTCGGTGGGCGCAACCGTCGCATAGCTGCGCAGCAGCTGCACCGCCGGTCCGACATTGTTGAGCGAGATGCCGTTTTTGAACGTTGCACCGAAATTCACCGCCGTATCCGCTTGGTGGACCGCGCCCGATCGATCGATGAACCGGTCACCGTACAGGAAGAGATCGTAATTCTTGACGCCGGGCGCGCTTCCGGTGAAGTTGAGCATCATCTGCGGCCCAACGATGTCGGAATTTATGGTGAATCCGTCGATCGGATTGAAGTTCGGTGTGAGATCGGTAAAGCCGATGAAGGTCTCATAGTTCGGCTTGTGCACGTCGACGAAACCGTTCGAACTATCGGCATGCCCCGGCGGGCCGACCCAGCTGCCCGTTTCGACGCCGGTGTCGAGTCCCCACACGAACCCCGTTTTGAGATTTCGGCCGGCGACGCCCATTTCGTTCGTGTAGTCGTCGCCCGAAACGCTGTGATGCGCTTCCACGCCATCCGCCCAATACATGAAGGTACGATCCGGTAATGCATGTTTGAAGCCGTACGCGAGATCGTCGAACTCATCGCCCGTCGTTTCGTCATACCCGCGAAAACTGAGCAAGCCGAACGATTGTTTTCCATACGATCCCTCGATTTTTCCGCCGCGGTCGAACGGCCCGATATCGGGCGAATAGAAGAGCAGGTTCGCGGGACCGATGAATCCGCCGACGGGCGCGGGATTGGGATTGATGAAATTCGCTCCCTGCGCGAAAAAGGGCCGGTACTCGACGAGCGCGCGCCGGAATTCTTGTGGAGCGATCGTCTGTTGATCGACTTCGACGTTGGAAAAATCCGGATTCGCGGTGCCGACGAAATTGATCGTATTCGTGATCGGATACGTGAAGTCGACTCCGAAATTTCGCGCCGGAGTCGGGACGAAACTACCGTTTGCTTGTGCGAAGAGCGTACGATCCGAACCGGCGCTGCCGAGTGCGTAGAGGTCAGCGTGCGCAGCGGGCCTCGAACCGACCTGCGAGGTAAATTTGATGCCCGATGTCGACGGCCAGAAGCGTGCATCGGTAAAGAACGGCCAGGTGCCGACCGGCGCGTCCTGCATGATGCCGTCGTACGCCCACGTGTAATGTTCGCCGCTCGAGGCCACGTTGCGCACGAAATTCAGCCGCCAAGACTGCACCGCGGAGGGAGAGACGCGCATCGCTTTGAGCGGAATGACCATAACGGCGCTCCAGGTCGAACCGTCGAGGGCGGCTGCCGCCGCCCACTGCGGGCGATAGCGCGCGTTCTCGCTTGCTTGCTGGTAACGGATTCCGCGCGGCGTGGTTTCAAAAAAGTACACCTGCGCCCCGTTACCGCCGGGGTCGATGCCGACGCCCACGAAGTCGTCGATGCCGAAGCCGATATCGTTGGCGGTCTGCGTGGCGGTGATGGGCGCTCCCGCTTGTTCGGCCCGGAATGAAACATAGAGGTTCGTGTCGTCGTAGAGCACCCAAACGTCCGTTTTGAACTTTGCGGGAGCTCGGCTAGTGATGTTCTCGAACGCGGAGTCCGGCACGGCCCCCGCCTTCCAGGCGGGATCGGCCAGCGTGGGGTCGAGTGCCAGGGGGTGCGGTGCGCGCGCGATCTTGATGCCCCCGGCGGCCGTTTGGAAGGCCCAGGCCGGGATGGAGCTCCCCGCCGACCAGAGAAAGATGAACGCGAGGGCCGCCGCGCGATGAATCACGTCCACATTCTGGCAGACGTGCCGGACCGAAGTATTCAAAAAGGGTTCAAATGATGGAACAGCGCGCTCAGATTGGCGTCGTTTACCGATTCGGGCCGTTCGCGCTCGACGCGGACCGGCTCTTGCTCGAAGTTGACGGTCGTCCTGTTTCCATCGGTCCGAAAGTCGTCGAGACGTTGCTGGTGCTCGTGGCATCGGCCGGAACGGTGCTCACCAAAGACCAGATGCTCGAACGCATCTGGCCGGAAGGCTTCGTCGAAGAAGCCAATCTCGCGCAGAACATCTACGTGTTACGCAAAACGCTGCGCGCGCACCGCCTGGAACCGGCGATCGAAACGCTGCCGCGGCGCGGATACCGGTTTGTCGCCGAGGTTCGGGTCGACGCCGAAGCGCCGCCGGTTCGCAAGCTGCGCGTGGTTACGGCACCGCCTCGCAAAGCACGCCGCTGGCCGGTATTTCTGGCGGCCGCATGCGTCGCGCTCTTTTTCGTCTTTGCCGAATCGCGCCCGCAATTCGCGGCGCATGCGACGCTGAGCCCCGAGGCGACGCGGCTGTATGCGATGGGACGTTACTATTGGAATTTGCGGACGCCGGACGGCCTGCAAAAAAGTGTGACGTACTTCGACGACGTCGTGCGAATGGCGCCGCACAATCCGCTAGGCTACTCGGGCTTGGCGGATGCGTACAGCATGATCGTGGATTACCGTTGTCTTTCGTACGATCGCCACACATGCGGCGCGCAAGAGAAGGCCGCTCGCCGCAACGCCGCGCAAGCGTTGCGGCTCGATCGCGACTCGGCAGCCGCGCATACGTCGTATGCGATGATCCTCCAGATGTTCGACAAGAACGTCGCGAAGTCGGATGCCGAATTCGAGCGGGCGATCGCGCTCGATCCTCGCTACGCGCTCGCCCACGAATGGTACGGCACGCTGTTGCTGATGCGTGGCGAAAATGCGCGCGCCCGCAAGGAATTGGAGATTGCGATCTCGCTCGAGCCGATCGCAACCGCGACGAACGCGGATTTGGCGGAGGATGCGTACTTCGATCATCGCTTCGCGGATGCAGTCAAATATAGCCGCGAGACGCTCAGCTTGAACCCCAACCGCGTCGACGCGCTGCCGATTTTCGGATTGTCGCTCGAACAAAGCGGCGATCCCAAAGGCGCCCTCGCGATTTTCCGGCGCATGGAGCGCGTGTGCGGCTGTCCCGGTCAAACGGAAGTCTATGTTGCGGGAGTGTACGCGCGCATGGGTCAACGCGCGCAGGCGCTTGCCGCGCTCCGGCGCGCAAAGCACGAGGCCAAGATGCTCTCGCCGGATGAGGTCGCCTTCGTCTACATCGCCATGGGCGATCGCGAAGATGCGCTCGCGTATATGAAACGGATTCACTGGAAAGATCACGTGGAGCGGCAATTCTTGGCGCTCGATCCGCGCATGGATCCGGTGCGTCACGATCCGCGCTTCCGCGCCTGGACAAACGCGGGTTGAGACCGCCGCGGTTGCCGGCGCTCGAGCCGCACACCGCGCCGGAGGCTGCTCGTCCCGTTCTCGAGAGTTTCTTTCGCGCGCGCGGCAACTATCCGAATATGTTTCGCACGCTGGCGGTCCGGCCAAACATCATGCGCACGGCCGCCGAACACATGGAAGCGGTGACGGTCGAGGGCACGGTTCCGCAACGTACGAAAGAGCTGTGCGTCTTGATGGTCTCCGCGCTCAACGATTGCGAATATTGAACGGCCTCGCACGGCGCCTTGGCAAGGCGTCTCGGCGTGGAGCAAGCGAAGCTCGACGAACTCTGGGATTTCGCGCGGAGCGACAAGTACGATAGCGCCGAGCGTGCGGCCCTAGCCGCCGCGGTCGCGATGACGCGCGAGCCGCGCGCCCTGCCCGACGCGGTGTGGCAAGATTTGCGGCGCCACTACGACGACGGTCAAATCGTCGAAATCGTCTGCACGATTGGCTTGTTCAATTATTTTAATCGCGTGAATAATACGTTGCAGATCGAAGTAACGCCGCCTTAACGATGGTGCAGGCTTAGAAAAAGGTTCTGATCGAAAAATGCCTGGGTTGCGAAGACGCGTCAGCGCCTCCTCGGGGAGTGTTTTGCGTGCCAACCAGGTGTCGGCGCCCCGCAAAGGGGGGCCCCACGCAGTGGGGGGCGCGGAGGCTAGGCCGAAGCGCCTTTAAAACAAGTGTCTCTAAGCCGGTGCCATTTGCTGCGAAGGGTTATGCGCCCCCGTCGGGTTTGACGACGCAGCTGCTCAGTACGGCGTCGGTCATGCCGTGAATCAGGCGTTTGTCGGCAGGCGCGACGGTTGCCAGAATTCCACCCAGGCGTGCTTCGTCATTGACCACGAAGTAGTACGGACAGAGACGGACGCGCCCGTCGAAGGTTTTGACGTCGTCGGCGGCGCGGTCGTAATATGCTTGCCGGAGGCGGCGGCCTTTGTGAAACCGCTGCAGGATGCGCGGCGTTCGCGCAAACTCGGCGAGTGCGTCGCGCAGCGTTGCCGTCCACTCTTCTTTCGGGAGATCGTTTGCGACTTTGACGCCGCGCGAGCCCCACGCGAGCTCTGAAAATCCCGACGGCTTGACCACGAAGTCGCGCTCGCTCTTCCCAAGGGCAGCGAGTTGCATGAAATCGGTCACCGGATCGCCGTTGACCGTAAGCCCCGGAATCACCGCTTGCGGCGGGAGAGGACGCGGATCGATAATCCACGTTTGGGGGAAGATCGCGCGCAAACGTTCGTAGATCTGCACCCCTTGCCTCCCAAGCTCGGCTTTCCAAAGCGACGCGAGCGCGGGATGGTGGAATAGGGCGAACGCAAGCTTCTCTTCAAGCTGCGCTTTCGGCGGTGGGGTCATTTTCACGCGATTGTGCCGCACCGCGTAGAGAACGAGATCTTGTTTCGCAATGTTCAACAAGTCGAAGAGCTCGAAGTTGCGATAAATCGCATCGATCTTTTCTTCACGGCCCTCTTGCAGACGCACGAACAGCGCATCCTCGGTGAAGATAATGTCGCCGGGCGCACAGACGTGGGCCGTCAATATACCGCGGACGCGTAGACTCTCGGCGAGCCACGTCATCTCGGGACGATAGTCTTTCGACTCTTCCGAAACGACGATCGCGACGACCGGATTCTCGCTACCGGTCACCGCTTTGAGCATCGCCGCGAATCCTTGTTCGATCCCGCCCACCCCACCGGCGCTCTCGATTCCGAGACGGCAGTACGCATCGGCCATTGCGCCCGTAAATCCCATCCCGCCCGGGACGCTGTCGAGCTCCGATGCGGTGAACCCGTCTTCGGTCAAGATGAGATCGGGACGAATGACGCCCGGGAGTTCGCTGCGCAGCCGATTTTGGCGCATCAAACGAACGATGTGCTCGGGCTTGCCTTGCTCGAGATATTCCGCGATAAAGGCGGGCGCGGTGCCACGCGCGCTTCGGTTATAGAGCGCGTTCAGCGCTCTATAAAAGGCCAGCAGGTCGTTTCCGAGACTGACGATGGAATCGTAGGTCGAGGGAGACAAAGCAAACGGCTCGGGAGCGATTCGCCACGGGATTTTTCCGTCGGCATCTTCCTCGACACGGAACAGACCTGGAGGTATCGTGTCGTAAAGGAAGCGGGCTTGCTCACGAGCCGTGAGATTTGATTGGAACGCCGTACAAGGCATGGAAATGACGAACTCCTACCCGCGACAACAGCCGTCGGGGATCTTGGAAGAGTTAAACGCGATATAGCGTCGCCGCATTAGCCTCTACAATACCCGGTCCGGTGCCTTGGTTTCAACGCAGCCCTTCGCTGGGAACCGGCTACTTGACGGTAATGGCTCCCGGCGTCAGGATGGCCCCCTCGATGCGCACCGACCCGCCGGCCAGCTCGAGGGTCAGATGGAGCGTTCCATCGATCCGCAGACCACCCAGATCGACGTCCTCGATCACGCGCGATACGGACTGCCCCGAGATGAACCGCAACGACGACAGGCGGGTAAAGGAGGCTCGGGCGGTGGTGAAGGTTTCGGTCACCTCGACCGGCATCTCGCGCGCCGGCGCTACCTTCGGGAGAGCGGTGACGCATAACGCAATCGTCACGGGCGTGCCCCTGACCTGGAGCGTTTCGCTCGTGCAACGATTTTGTTGTGCGGCGGCAGTCGCGGCGAACGCAAGCAACAGCGCCGAGGTGAGGACCAGATGCTTCATGAAGGAAACCCTCGGTCCGGCAACGCCAAGCTCGCTTGGAACGTTGCACATGGCGGGGCACTTCTCCGGCTTTATGGTACTCTGGGCAACCATTTTTCATGATCGATCTCATCGCACTCGACCTCGACGGAACGCTTCTCGACTCGCGCGAAGAAATCTCGGCGCGTAACCGGACCGCCATCCAAGACGCCTTATCGATGGGCGTTCGGATCGTGCTGGTCACCGGGCGCGGCGTCGATACACCCATTCGTATCTCGCAAGAGTTGCGGCTGAACTTACCGGTCATCTGTTGCCACGGGGCGCTGACCAAAGATTTCACCGCGAATCGCACGCTCGGGCACATTCCGGTTCCGCTGCAATACGCCAAGCCGATGATCCAATTTGCCGAGGAGAACGGCCTTTCCATTGCCGTGTATTCCGAAGAATACTTCCACCGCTTGGAGGGCTCGCACGCCTATATGGCCGACATGACGGGCCCGGGGTGGCGCGAGGTGCCTTCGTTTGCCGATGTGTTGCACACGGCGCCGACGTTCATTCGCTTCCTCGGCGAACCGTCGGTGCGCGCGATGCAAAGTGAATTCGGCGATTGGCCGCTGCACTTCAAGCTGGAAACGTGGATGGAATTCATGGAGTGCGCGGTGACGAGCCGGGACGCCGGAAAACAACAGGCGCTGGCGCGACTGTGTGCGGATTTTCAAATTCCCTGCGAACGAGTGCTGGCGATCGGAGATTCGCGCAACGACGTGCCGATGTTGCGCTGGGCCGGAACCGGAGTAGCGATGGGCAATGCGTTACCGGAAGTGCGCGAATCGGTGCGCTATGTCACTGCGACGAACGATCGTGACGGCGTCGCTCTTGCGATCGAACGCTTCGTGCTGACACGTGGCCGCCGCAACGAGAAGAAGCCCGCGTGACGGCCCTGCCGGCGATTCGCGTGCGCGTGCTGGCATTCGCTCGAGTGCGCGAGTTGCTGGGATGGGAACGGCAGTCGTTCGAGCTGCGCAGCGGCGCGCGCACGGGCGACCTCTGGGAGGCGTTGGTGGCGTCGCAGCCGCGTCTTGCGGATTTAGCGCGCGTCGTGCGCCTGGCCGTCAACGGTGCACTTACGGACAATGCTCACCCTCTGCAGGCCGGCGATGAAGTTGCGGTCTTGCCGCCGGTCAGCGGCGGATGACGATCGCGCTCGTCCACGACGCCATCGACACGGCGGCGCTGGCGCGCAGCGTCGGCAACGAAGCATGCGGGGCCCTCGCGACGTTCCAGGGGGTCGTGCGCGCGCAATCGGAGGGACGCAGCGTTACCGGACTTTTCTACGAAGCGTACGTTCCGATGGCGCTGGCGGAGATGGAACGCATTGCGGCGGAGGTTCGCGCGCGTTTCATCGACTCTCACCTGGCGATGGTGCATCGGCTCGGCGAGCTTCGCGTCGGCGAGGTCAGCGTCGCCGTCGCGGTCGCCGCGCCGCACCGTGCCGAAGCGTTCGAGGCGTGCCGCTATGCAATCGACGAATTGAAACGTCGCGTTCCGATCTGGAAGCTCGAGCGTTACGCCGAAGGGGCGCCCGCCTGGCGCGAAAATTGTTTGCATCCGGCTGAGAGCGACGCCTGAGCCTGGAGCTGCTGCGGATCCCCGCCGCGAGAAACGACGTTGCCGTCTTGCGGTACGGGGCGCGAAGGCCGCGCGGCGTGAAAATCATCGCGGGACACGGCTATTCGAGCTCCAAGCAGAACCTGGATCCGCTCTGCGCGTTTCTTTCGAGCCATGGTTTTGAAATCTACAGTCTGGACTTTCCCGGCCACAAACTCGGTGCGAGCGGTGGTACGCTTGAAGCGGCCGGCGACTGCAAAGATGCGATGGACGCTGCCGTGCGGCGCGCGCGCGAGGACGGCGACGAACCGATGTATCTCCTCGGACACAGCATGGGCGCCTTGACTGCCATCGTCACGGCCGGCGATGACGCGAAGGTTGCCGGCATCGTCGCGATCGCCACCGGATTCGGCCGTTCTGCGGCGCTTGCGGGCATGGCGAAGGCCGGGGTCGTCGATTTTCGCAGTGCGTACGTCGAAGGCTTGCCGCTACCGGCGCTCATGGAGGAGCTCGAACCGCTGGTGGCCGCGGCGTTGCCCAAACTCGGCGGTCGCCCGGCACTTTACGTAGCAGCGGAACGCGACATGATGGTGACGCGGCATAGCGTGCAGGAGCTTTTCGAGCGCGCTCCGGAGCCAAAGAGTTTCGCGAGCGTCGATAGCGATCATACTCGCGCCGGCGAGAATTCGCGCTCCGCGATCTTGCGATGGCTCGATGCATTGCATCCGCGGCGGAGCTAGCATGCAAACTCTCGCGACGAAATTTCCGGAAGCTAAAATTGTGATACCAGACGTATTTCGCGACGAGCGGGGATATTTCAAGGAGGTATTCTCGGAGAAGCGCTACGCCGAATCCGGGATGCCGGGTCCATTCGTGCAGGACAACGTTTCGGTATCGCGTCGCAACGTGATTCGCGGGATGCACTTCGACTTGCGAATGGCAAAGCTGGTGCAGGTGATCGAAGGAAGAATTTACGACGTCATCGCCGACATGCGCGAAGGATCGCCGACCTTTCGGCAGTGGGACGGAATCGAATTAAGCGATGAGAACCACCGGCAACTCTACGTTCCGCCGGGCTTTGCGCACGGCTTCCTGACGTTGAGCGAGCGAGCCGTGGTTCTCTACAAGCAAACCGCCCTTTACGATCCCGCGAACGAGCGCGCGGTGAGCTGGCGCGATCCCGCGCTCGGCATCCGCTGGCCGCTCGACGGCAGCGAACCGGTGCTTTCGCAGAAAGATGCGGCCCTGTGATGGAACTGCGATTGTTCGCGAGCACGGGCGTCGACCTTCCGATCGTCGGTCAGGGAACGTGGAACGTCCCGGAGCACGGTGCGGAGCTTTCGGAAGCGAAACGCGCGCTCCAGCGTGGCATCGAACTCGGCATGGTGCACATCGACACGGCCGAGATGTACGGGAGCGGCCGTGCCGAGGAAATCGTGGCGGAAGCGACCGCCGGCGTTTCGCGCGACGGGTTATTCTTGACGAGCAAGGTCCTTCCGTCCAATGCCGGCTACGAGGGTACGTTGCGTGCCTGCGAGCGAACGTTGAATCGCCTGCGGACCTCATACCTCGACCTCTATCTCTTGCACTGGCCCAGCGCGCATCCGATCGAAGAGACGATGCGTGCGTTCGAGAAATTGGTGGCGGACGGTAAGACGCGCTTTATTGGTGTGAGCAATTTCGACGTTCGCGAATTGCAAGCGGCGCAAGCGGCGCTGCGCACGGAGCGCCTGGTCTGCAATCAAGTGCTCTATCACTTGCGCGAACGCGGCATCGAGGCCGAGCTTCTTCCGTACTCCCGAGCGCAAAACGTCGCGATCGTCGCGTATACCCCCTTTGGACGCGGACGCTTTGCCGGGTCCGAACGCGGGGGAATTCTCGCGAAAGTAGCTGCGAAGCACGAAAAAACGATGCGTCAGGTGATCTTGAATTGGATCGTGCGCGACGCCGCAGTCTTCACGATCCCAAAGGCGTCGAAGGTACGCCACGTCGAGGAGAATGCGGGCGCGGCGGGCTGGTCGCTGGATGCCGAAGACGTTGCGGCGATCGATCGCGCCTTTCCGATGCACTACGATGGAACGCTCGCCACGCTCTGATCCGAGCGGCGTGAAAGCGGACATCATCGCTCACGCCCTGCGGCTGGGCGCCGGCAGCGTGAGGGTCGTACCGGCGGGCGCCGACGCGGAAACGGCAGAGCGTCTCCGGGCTGCGTTCGCGCGCGGCGATTTCGAGACATGGCCGTACGATGAAGCATATGCCGCGCGAGCCGCAGATCCGAGCGCGCTCCTCTTGGATGCGCGCAGCGTGATTTGCGTGGCGATTCCATACGGTGCGCCGCGCCCGCGCTGGGCGCCCTCGCGCGGAATGGTTTCGAATTATGCGTGGTTTGGCGATTACCACACGAAGGTTCGCCGGCTGCTCCGCGAGCTTGCGGCGTTCATCGACGAACGCGCGGGAGGGCCGGCCACCGCCGTCATATGCGACACCGCGGCGTTAGCCGAGCGCGCGTTTGCGGCCCGCAGCGGCCTTGGTTGGGTCGGCAAGCACACGAATCTGATCGCTCCGCAGCTCGGATCGTACGTGTTCTTGGGCGAGATTGTAACGACGCTCGACCTTTCAGCGGATGCGCCGCTGCGCAAGACGTGCGGCGCGTGCCGGCGGTGTGTCGACGTCTGTCCGACGCAAGCGCTTCGCGGAGATTACACGATCGATGCAACGCGCTGCATTTCCGATCTCACACAGCGCGTCGACGGAATACCACGCGAATTGCGAGCGCTCGTCGGATTGTGGGTGTGGGGCTGCGCTCTCTGTCAGGAGATTTGCCCGCCGACCCGCCGCGCCGGCATCGCCACCGCGGAATCCCCGGCGCCCGAGAACGCCGCTCCGTCGTTGTTTGCGATGCTCTCGATGCGAAGCGGCGCGTACAAGCGCGTCTTCCGCCCAACTGCCATGGGGTGGCGCGGGGCGGCGGTCCTGCGACGGAATGCGGCCGTGGCGCTGGGCAACACGCTCGATCGCGCGGCGGTGCCGGCCCTCGAGCGGGCGCTGACGGAAGACCCGCATCCGATGGTTCGCGAGCACGTCGCGTGGGCGTTGGGGCGTATCCGCAGCCCCAGGTGCCTCCAAGCATTGGCCGCTAGGTTGGACGCCGAGCCGGATCACAGCGTCCGGCGCGAAATCGCTCACTGCTTGGAACCCCTCGACCCGAACGGAGCGTTGGAACAGGTGTCATGAAGGTCTTCCGTCCGCTTGCCCTGCTCGGGGCGCTCGCCCTCTTGTGCGGCATCAGTGCCCCTTCGACCGCGGCCGACGACATGCTCACGCGCATGATCGACGTCAGCTCGCACCCGAAAACGCTCGAGGCGTCGATTCACGTCGACATCGCGCTGCACACGTTTCCCTACATCAGTCCGAGCCTGGACGGGACGTACTACCACAAGGACCCGAGCAAGGACAAGATCGCTTTTGACACCGTGCCGTCGATCGCGAAGCAATTCAACAAGATCTATCCCCGCGTGGAGAGCCCGTCGCGCTGGAACGAGATTTTCGTCGTGACGCCCGAGGGAGACAGCGACGGCGTGACCATGTACAAATTGGTTCCGCGGATTCGTGGGCGTATCGATCACATCGACGTCAAGGTTGACGACAAGACCGCAACGATTAGCGAGGAACGCTGGACGTATAACGACGGCGGATTTGCGCTGCTTGATCAGTCATTCACCCAAGTCGACGGAGACTTCGTGCTCAAGACGCAGACCGGACACTTGGACGTACCGAATTGGAAGGCGGACTTGAATTCCACGTTTTCCAACTACAAGCTGAACCCGCCGATTCCGGACAGCATCTTTACTCAGGACTAGCGGTAGGCGCCTAAGCCGCCGCGGGGAATACGCCGGTGATGACGGTCATCGACCTCACGCGAGCCCCCCTCGAAGACCAGTTCCGCCGCGCGATCACGTATTTGCGAGTCTCCGTGACGGACAAGTGCAATCTGCGATGCGTCTATTGCATGCCCGAGGGCGGTTTGACGTGGCTGCCAAAAGCCGACATCCTCTCGCTCGAAGAGATTGCGGAGATTGTGCGAGCGGCGGCGTCGGTGGGGGTCCGCAGCGTGCGGCTGACCGGCGGCGAGCCCTTGGTGCGACGCGATCTTGCGTCTTTGGTCCGAATGATCGCGCGAATTCCCGGCATCGAAGACATCGCACTTTCCACGAACGGCCTATTACTCGACGCACAGCTCGACGAGCTCGTCGATGCAGGGCTGCGTCGCGTGAACGTTTCGCTCGACACGTTGAACGAACAACGCTTTTTCGAGATCGCGCGCCGGCCCGGATTGGATCGCGTGATTCGCTCGATTTATGCCGCGTTCGCCGCGGGGCTTGCGCCGATCAAGATCAATTGCGTCGTGATGCGCGGGCGCAACGACGACGAACTCGGAGCCTTTGCTGATTTAACGCGCGAATGTCCGGTGTTCGTGCGTTTCATCGAAGTGATGCCGGTGCATGAAAATCTCGATTTACAACGCGAGGGCTACATCTCTTCCGACGAAATTCTCGAACGGTTACGGGCGCATGGCGAGCTGCGCCCGGTGAGCGGTCCGGGCGGAAATGGACCGGCGCGCTATTTCGCGTACGACGGCGCGGCCGGAGCGGTGGGCGTGATTAGCCCGCTTTCACACGACTACTGCGAGCGCTGCAATCGCGTCCGCTTGAGCGCAGATGGGAAGTTACGGCTGTGTCTCTTTGGAGATCAGCACGTCGACTTGCGCACGCCGCTGCGTGCCGGATCGACGATCGAGCAACTGGCGGCCATCTTACGCGGCTCGATGCTCATCAAACCCGAGCGCCATCACCTCGACCTGGGCGAAGCGTCTTCCCGCATGCGCGCTTTTTCGGAGATCGGCGGCTAGCGCTCGCGGGTGGCCTCCCGAAGGTCGCTCGAAAGCGCACGTCGTGTGCGCTTTCTGCTTTGCCGCATTCGCGCAAAGCAAGCTTTGAAGTTGCCATCCATGGCAAGGCGCGAAATGTCGGAAACCTTCGTGAGACCATCCGCTCGCGAAGTCCCTTCGCGCACCACGAGCGGATATCGAGGCTCGCGCTGACGCGCTCGCACCTCAGGATGACACCGATAACGCTACATCTTGGTTTGGCGGCGAGCTTGCGTGATGTGCATCGTAATCGTTGAGCCGGAGGGGACCGTAATGTTCTCCTTGCTGTTCTTGGCAAAGAGCACGCCGCCCGTGGCGCCGATCACCGCGCCCCAGCCTCCGCCGATCAGTCCTCCCACGAGCGCACCCCCGGCGCCCGCGCCGAATTCTTTTTTGGCGTTGCTCTTCGTGTTGACCTGAACGTTCGAAACGTAGCCCTGAAGCTGATAGATGTTGCCGGACTGCGTATTGACCTTGTCGATCGCCAAGTTGATTTGTGCTTTGCGGCCTTGACCTGCCTGTACGACGGACGCCACGTGTCCCCACGCCTTCGCGCCGTTGACGTCGTAGTTCGTCGTGTGCACGTTGGACATCGTGAACGTTTCGCCGACTTGCGCATCTTTTGAATTCAGGCTTTGGTCCATGGTCCCAACCAACGTCGTTCCGGCCGCGATGCCGGCGGACGCGGCAAGCGGAGCAAGCGTCAGGACTGCGATCGCTGCGACGGCGAGGGTGCGAATCATCCGGAAGACCTCCTAAAACGGGAGCAGTTTATCGGCTGGTTCGTGCGGCGACAGACGGTCCCCCGTCACAGGCCGCCGAACCCTGTCGTTAACGGACAAAGGGGGACGGGATGGAGCAGGTCTACCCCACGGCCATTCACGCGCCGGTCGCACACGCGCGAATCGAGGCCTTGGTGCGCGAGCACCAAGCCAAGCTCGCGCGCTACGTCCGGCGGATGGTCGGCGATCCGGACGTCGCGATGGATATCGCGCAGGACGTCTTCTTCGCGGCGTATCGCACGATCGCGGGGGACCCCGACCGGCCCCTCACGGCCGGATGGCTCTATAAGACCGCGACCAACAACGCCATTTCGTTTTTGAGGAGAAAGAAAATCATTCGGTTTACTCCGCTCGATCGCGACTGGGAAGTGCGCGGCCTGCGCATCGATGAGCGCAGCGCGGCGTCGATCGATTTGCAAGTCGCGATGAGCCGTTTGCCGGGTGACCAGGCGGCGGCGCTCATGCTGACCACGTACACGGGCTACACGTCGCAAGAAGCGGCGGCGATTCTCGGAACGACGGCGGACGCCGTGCGTCAGCGCGTCTGCCGCGCGATGCGCACGCTGCGCGCCGTCATGGCGGAGCACGCGTGAGTCTTCAATCGCATCGGCGCACCGAGGTCTTAGCGGGCGCAATCGCACTCGGCGAAGCCACCGAAGCCGACGTTCGCGAATACCGCGAACACCTGGCGCACTGCTCGCGATGCGTGGCTGAATTCGGCGGCGAGCGCGAGCTCGCGCGCGTTGCACAGCGCGTCCTCGATGCGCGCGACAGCGAAGTTTGGGAGCCGGATCTGCGGGCCGGAGTATTTTCGCGCATGAGCGCAACGCCGAAGCGTGCCCTGCGGTACGGCCTGGGCGCGCTCGCCGGATGTTTGGCGCTCTCCGCCGCGTTGCACTTCGTAGTGGTCGGAGGCTTACCGTCGATGCATTCGCAGCTGGCCGATCCGCTCGTGCTGAACTACGAAGGAAATAAGATCGTCCTGGAACGTCGCTCAACGCGCGATGCCAAGCCGCCCGCGCCGAAAGTCGTGATCGTCCACAATATCGTGCGTCTCGCGCGGCCGGCCGCCGCACCTCCCGCTCCTGTGCGAGCGATCGCGGCGAAACCTGCTGAAATTCCCCGGCAGGTTCGCAACGTCGCGGTGACGCTACCCGCAACGGGCGCTTCGAACGGACGCGCAAGCAAACCAGTATGGGAAGCAGCGGCTTCGAGCGGCGCGGCGCACGAGCGCGACGGCGGAGCGGCCACCCTGAGCCGCGCGAACGGCGGCGGCTCCGGAGATACCGGGAACGCAGCGCTCGCAGGCCCGCAAACCATCGGCGTGCTCCCGAGCTATACGACGCGCGAAGCCGAACCCGAAGGTGGAGAAACGGCCATCAATCCGCGTCCGCCGGCAATCGCATTTGCCGAAGGTGCGGAAGGAACGGCGGCTTTCGAAGTGCTCGTCGACGAGCAAGGCAAGGCGACGAAATGCATCATCACGCAGTCGTCGGGATGGCCCGTGCTCGACCAATCGACGTGCGACGCGGCGCTGAGCGTGCGCTACCGGCCGAAGACGATCAACGGACGCGCCGTGCCCGGCGTATATCGCGACGCCTTCACGTTTCGCAATCAAAATCCGCAGTAGTCATTCGATCGCCTTGCGGAAGAAGCACAGCATCTTGTCTTTTTCCGCCATGATGCGGAATTCTTCGAAGCCCCACTGCTTGGCTTGAAGCAGCGCGCGATTTTCGGTCATCGGTAGGCAGAACGTCAACGTTTTGACGCTACGCTTTCGCGCGAGCGTCTGGACTTCGTGCACGAGTTCGTTGCCGACCTCGGCGGGGGCCTTCGCGCGCAGGCGCAGTCCCTCCATCATCGCGATGTCGGCTCCATTCGCCGCTTCGGGATCGTTGTAGCCTTTCGGAAACGCAAAGACGAGTTGAACGGAGCCCAACAAACCACCGGCGTCCTCCGCGACGAGAACGATACGGCGCCCTGCTTGTTGTTCGGCGAGCCACAGCTCAACGCGTTGCGGCCACGTTTCCCGCGCCGGGGGCCGGCCGGCGATCACACCATCCGAAATCAGGCGCGGCGCATCGCTCGGAACGGCAAAGCGAATAAAAATTTTGCTTGCCACGTCGCCTAGCAGTTCGGGGGAGACGGTAAACGTCTTGCAAAAGGCGTCGCTGCCTTGATCCTCTACCGTTTTACGCGCGATTTGCGACTCGAAGACCACGCCGGGCTTGCGGCGGCGGCGCGCCACGGCGAAATCCTCCCGGTTTTAGTCATCGACTCCGCCCTTCGCGAACGTGTATCGACATCTCCACGCCGGGCTGCGTTCTTTTGCGGAGCGGTAGCGGCGCTCAATGCTGCATTGTTGGAACGCGGTTCGCATCTGATCGTTCGTCGCGGTCCGCTCATCGCCACGCTTGCGGCGCTGGCTCGCGCCGTAAGTGCGACCGGCGTCGCATGGAGCGTTTGCTATTCCGATCCGGCGAGCGATCAACGGCTGCAATCCGCCGTGGAGGAGCGCGGTTTGCGCGCTCTCTGCGTTCACGATGCGCCCGCAATTCCGCCCGAAGAAACGACGATGGCGCGATCCTCCGGCGGCGAAGGGTATCGCTCGCTCGTACCCTACGTGCAAACGTGGCGCTCGCTCGAAATTTCCACGTTCGAAGCGCCTTTGCTGCAGCGTTTCGCCAAGCCGGCCCTCGAGAGCGAACCGTTGCCTTTTCCGGAAGAATTCGGCGCTTCGATGGCCGCCGATGCGAGCGCGACGCCGGCCGAGGCGGTGCGGCGTTTGGGAGAGTTTCTCGAGGTGGACGCGGCGCAGTATGCGCTGGCGGTCAACGTGCCTGCCGACGATCGAACGTCGCACTTGGCGGCGCACCTGTCCTTTGGAACCATCGCGGCACGTACGATTGCGCGAGAAACGCGCAGGCGCACGGAGGACCCGTTTCTTCTCGCCGAGGAGCGAGCATCGCTGCGAGCCTTCGCACGATCGCTCGCGCAACGCGATTTCTTTTTGCAACTGGCCTGGTACAACCCGCGGATGAGTCGCGACCCGCTGCAGGAGAAGATGCGCGATTTTCCTTTTGCGCGCACGTCGCCGCACTTGGATGCGTGGCTCTCCGGGCGTACCGGTTATCCGCTGGTGGACGCGGGCGTCCGGCAGTTGCATGGGACGGGATGGATGCATCCTCGCGTACGGGCGATCGCGGCGTCGTTTCTGTGTTTCGATCTCGGAGTTGATTGGCGCGTGGGGCACGCGGAATGGGATCGATGGCTGGTCGAAGACGACCCAGCGATCTCGATCGGAAACTGGCAGTGGATCGCCGGCGTCGGGGCAGATCTCGCGGCGTATCCGCGCATCTACAATCCCCAAAAACAGGCGCGACGCTTCGATCCTACGCTCGCGTACGCGCGTCGCTGGATTCCGGAACTCGCGCACGTGCCCGACGCATTCGTGCGCCGCGGCGAAAGAGAGTCGCAGATCGAGCTACCGCTCTTTGCGGGGCAAGCCTATCCGGTTGCCGTCGTCGACCACGACGCGGCGGCGCGCGCGTTCCTCGAACGCTATCAAGCCTTTATGACTGCGGGAGTCGCTCGTCCAGCCAATCGCTGATGATCGGAATGCGCACGTCGTCACCGTGGAAGGCTTTGAAACCGTAGACGACGCTGCAGACCAAAAAGATCGGAACGAAAAACGGCAGCGCAATCGCAGCGCTCAGGCCGAGGAACGGAATCATCGAGATCAGCGAAAAGAGTCCGAATAGGCCGAACATTCCGAGATTGAAGCCCAATGCTTGCAGTGACTGCCGCCGCAAATACATCGATTGCTTGCGGTCGAAGAGCGAAATGAGGGCCAGCGGCCAGATCGGATAACCCAAGGCGACGAGCGCGCGCGATTCGACGGGCTCGTCCATCGTCGCGACGTGCGCGGGCCGTTGGCGGACCGGTACCTGCCCCGGCAGGCGCTCGCGCGAGGCCGACGCGGCGTCGATACGCTGAGCGAGCAGACAACTCGGGCAAGTCCCCGTTTCGCCGCGACACGTCGCGCAAAGCGGCTTGGCGCAGTCGTTACAACGGGCGATGGACGGAACGTTCGAGTGAAAGTAGCAGTCCACGACGTGGGTCCCTCCAGAACCTTTCATCACCACGTACCGCCGAGCGTTCAAGAGGTTTCATCCGCGCCCGGGGCGCAGCGATGCTCGTTCATGACGCGCAAGCAAACCCTGCGGCGGCTCGCCGCCGACGCCCGCCCCTATGCAGGGCGCCTGCTGCTCGCCACGTTGCTCGGCGCAGTCGGCGGCCTTGCGCCGCTGGTGATACCCCGAGCCTTCGGCATCATTCAAGGGAACATCTTCGCGGCGCGCCACCCCAACGTGACGGCCCTCTACGAAGCCATGATCCTGGTGTTCGTCGGCATGACCATCAACGCGGCGGCCCTGTACAGTCAGACCTACCTGACGGCCTGGGTCGGCCAGCACGTGATCGCCAAAATGCGCGTGCAGCTCTTTGCGCGCGTTCTGCAAATCCCGCTCGAAGAATTCGACAAGTGGCGTCCCGGCGAGCTCATTGCCCGGTTTAACAACGATCTTCAACTGATGATGGACACGGTCAGCGTCTCGCTGCCGCAGCTGATTTCGAATAGCGCGACGTTCCTCGGGGCGGTTGCCAGAATGCTTACCCTCGACTGGCTCTTGACGATCTCGCTGTTCATCATCACACCGGTCGTCTCGTATGCAGTGTCGGTATTCAGCCGCTTGATCACGCAAGGGACGCGCGCCGCCCAAGAGCGCGTAGCGGATCTCTCGTCCACGCTTTCCGAAGTGTTGCAGAATCAGCGCATCGTCAAAGCGTTCGCTCGAGAAGACTACGAAGTCGAAAAATTCCATCGCCGCAATGCCGATTACTTCGGCACCTCGATGAAACTCATTCAGTTCATCCAAAGCCAGCCGATGGTGTTGACGCTGCTCATGACAATCGGGATTTTGATCATCATCGGGTTCACTTCGCGCGAGGTTTTGGTCGGGCGCTTGCGCAGCGAAGGCGCCCTCGAGTTCCTGACCTTGATTGTTTTCGTCGTGAATCCGATCAATCGCTTTGCGGCATTCGTGGGAGACATCTCAAAGGCGCTGGTGGGAGCGGGTCGCGTCTACGAAATTCTCGATTTACCGGCCGAACGTGCCGATGCGCCCGACGCCGTGGCACTGCACGACGTGCGCGGACGCATCGTCTTCGATCGGGTGTTCTTCGCTTATGGAACGGCCGAACAACCCGTGCTCAGCGACTTCAGCGCCGACGTCGAGGCGGGTGAGGTCGTTGCGCTGGTCGGCCCATCCGGCGCCGGGAAAACGACGATCGTCAATTTGGTGCCGCGGTTTTACGAGCCGCAAAGCGGCCGCATCACCTTGGACGGCATCGATCTTGCCAAGATTCGTCTCGCCGATTTGCGAAACAGCATCGCGATCGTACCGCAGGAACCGGTGCTTTTCCGTGGTTCGATCGCCGACAACATTCGTTACGGGCGGCTTGACGCAACCGACGATGAAATCCGGCGCGCCGCGCGCGAAGCGAACGTCGAGGAATTCGTACGAGGCTTTGCCGACGGCTTCGCGACGGAAGTGGGAGAGCGCGGGAATCGGCTCTCGGGCGGGCAGCGCCAGCGCATCTCGATCGCGCGCGCCATCATCCGCGATCCTCGCATCTTGATCTTGGACGAGGCTACGAGTGCGCTCGACAGCCATTCGGAAGCGCTCATCGAAGAGGCCCTGGACCGGCTGCTGCCCGGCAGAACGACGTTGATTATCGCCCACCGCCTCTCGACGATCCGGCGCGCGGACAAGATCCTGTACATCGAGCGCGGCCAGGTCCGCGAGGTGGGCACGCACGAGAGTCTTCTCGCCGCCGGCGGGGCATACGCGAAGCTGCACGCCACCCAATTCGGCTAAGGTGGGCCCGCCATGAGGGGACCGCGTTCGCTCGTGTCATCCTGAGGTGCGAGCGCGGAGCGCGAGCCTCGAAGGGTCGTCGGTCCGAAACCCCGCGGCGCAACGTCGCAGCCCGGCCGCTGCGTCGCCCTACGACGCATTTCTTGACACTGATGTCTTCGCGCGGAGCGTTAATGCGAGAAAATCTCGTGCGAGGCGTGAGACAAGTTTACAGGTCTTAACGTAAAGGCGGGGGCATGCCTGACCGATAGCAAGAGTACATGAGCGATTTAAACTTCGGCTCTACTGTCGATATGCTCAAGAACGGCCTCGACGGTGCCAGCGCCGATCACTCGGCAATCGCCAATAATGTTGCGAACGCCAATACCCCGAACTTCCGCCGCTCGACGGTTTCCTTTAAAGAAGCCCTTGCGGCGACCGAGGGCATTCCGGCGGATCCCGATCAGCTGCAGATGGTCTCGGACAGCGACCGCGACATTGTCGTGGACGGTTCGCAGCCGCCGCAGCCGTGGGTCGAGCCGAAGGCCGAAATCGACGACAGCACGCAGGGGCGGGTCGACAAGAGCAACGTCGACGTCGATCAAGAGATGGCGCAGCTCGCCCAAAACTCGTCGTACTCGCAGACGATGACGCAGCTGCTGCAAGTGCAGTTCATGCGCTATCGGCAGATGATCACGGAGCAGCCGTAGTGGGATATTACACTTCCATCGAGGTCAGCGCCTCAGGCCTCTCGGCCGAACGGCTGGCCATGGACGTCATCGCGAACAACATCGCCAACGTCAATTCGACGCACGGCGGGCCGGGCGGCGGCGCCTTCAAGCGTCAGCTCGTGGTGTTCGCGCAGAAGCCCGATACGCCGGAGAACCAAAGCGACTCGCTGGACGGCACGGATCCGGGGTACGGTCAGGCGGGCGTTCAAGCCCTGGGCATCGAGTCCGATCCATCGCCGGACAAGCTGGTCTTCGATCCGAGCAATCCGGACGCCGACGCACGGGGCTACGTTCACATGCCCAACGTCGAGGTCGTCAAGGAAATGGTCGACATGATGGCCGCCTCGCGTGCCTATGAGGCCAACGTGACGGCGATTCAAGAATCACGGGCGATGGGTAGCGCCGTCGTCGGTCTCCTTCGCAGCTAACAGAGAGAAAGCAGAGGACGCGAGGACCTATGGACATCCCCACCTTCGACGCCGCCGTCAGCAAGACGATTCCGGGCACCTTCGTGCCGGACGTGCCCGCGACCGCACCGCGTACCGGTCCCATTCCGGACGAGACGCCGGGCGTGGCCGGCGCCGAAACGCCGACGTTCCGCGACACGCTCAAAGGGCTGCTCGAGGACGTCAGCGATCGTGTCACGGCCTCGGACAAGAATTCCCGAGACTTGGCCACCGGAAAGACCACCGACATCGAAAAGGTCATCACGTCCGTCGAGGAGGCGAACCTCTCCATGCAGTTTACGCTCGCCGTTCGCAACAAGATCTTGGACGCATACAAAGAGATTACGGCGATGCAGGTTTAAGGAAGAACGTGGCGCCGGAAGGAGGGCTAAAGTCCCTCCTTCCCGTGCCGATACACCGATTGTAAGCGGCTGGACTGCCTTCGCACAGGGTGGGAGCCGCATCGGGGCCCGATCGATTGACGGCTCCGGAACGTACTCGAGAAGTACACCAACCGTGCGGAGGTTTTTGATTTGGTACGAGGCCTTTACGCGGCAGCGGCCGGCGCGCTCGTAGCGCAAGCCAAGGCGGACACGATCGCGAACAATCTCGCGAACGTCAACACGGCCGGTTTCAAGAACACGCTGATGCAAATTCAAGCATCGGTTCCGTTTGCGATTTATCGCATCCAAACCGACCCGGGACAAACTCCGGGACGCGCCACGCCGGGCATCGCGACGCAACAGTACGTCGGGCCGCTCGGAACGGGCGCGCTCGTGGAAGACACGCCGACTGGCTACGAACAAGGCGCGCTACAAAAGACGAACAATCCACTCGATCTCGCACTGGGCGGCCCGGGTTTCTTTACGATCCAAACGGCGCAAGGCGTGCGATACACTCGCGACGGCGAGTTCGTGACGACCGCGCAAGGCGTTCTCGAAACGCAAGACGGCGATCAGGTGCTCGGCACCAACGGACAGCCGATCGTGATTCCGCCCAGCAACGATCCTGCGACCTTCCGCGTCTCTATTTCTTCAGACGGAGCGGTCAGCCAAGGAGCCAATCGGCTCGGACAGATCGCCATTACGCAATTTGGAAACCTTACGGCACTACGTCCGGAAGGCGCCAACCGGTTCGTGGATACGGGTGGTGCAAACCCGGCTCCCGACACCACGACCAGCATCAACCAGGGCTTTCTCGAGGCAAGTAACGCGAACGTCGTGCGTTCGATGGTTTCGTTGATCGACGCCGAGCGTTGGTTCGAGGCGAACCAAAATATGATCGAAGCAGAAGACAAAGCAACCGGCATTGCCATCACCACCGTCGGCCACAACTCGTCGACCTAATAAAGGAGCACCTTCGAACTATGATGCGAGCACTTTACACCGCGGCGAGCGGCATGATGGCGCAGCAATATGCAATCGATACGATTTCGAACAATCTTGCCAATGTCAGTACGACCGGCTTCCGTGCGAACGTGGCAAGGTTTCAAGACTTGATTTATCAGGAATTGAATGCGCCCGGCGAGCCGATCGGCGCGGCGATCGTTCCGGTCGGTCAAGAAGTCGGGCTGGGCGTCAAGGTCGGAAGCTCGGAAAAGATCTTTACGCAAGGTACGCTCGTTCAGACGGGCAATAATCTCGACGTCGCGATCGAGGGTGACGGCTTCTTCCAAATCACGCTTCCCGACGGCCGCATCGCGTACACGAGAGACGGCTCTTTCAAAGAAGACGCCAACGGCGCGGTCGTGACCGCCGATGGATACTTTCTCAATCCCGCCATCACCATTCCATCAAACGCGGTGAGCGTCAACATCGGCACCGATGGCACAATGACCGCGCTCGTACCGGGCTCGGACGTGCCGCAGCAACTTGGACAAATTCAGTTGGCGCGGTTCACGAACAACGCCGGCTTGACGCCCATCACCGGACACAATCTCTACCTCCAGACGGCCGCTTCGGGTCCGCCGGTCCAGCAAGTTCCCGGAGTAAACGGTGCGGGCATTCTTCAGGGCGGTTACCTGGAGCAATCGAACGTTTCCGTCGTTCAAGAAATCGTCAACATGATCGTCGCGCAGCGCGCGTTCGAGGCGAATTCGAAAGCCATTCAGACTTCCGATTCGATGCTCGCCACCGCCGTCGCGATGAAGAGTCAATAGTGAAGGCGTGAGTCCGTGATGCGTTCGCTCGCTCTGATCCTCTGCGCGCTCTGCGCCGGGCTACCGACGGTGGCCACGGCGTCGATGCGTCCGGTTCAGACCATCAGCGGACGACAGATCGAAGCGCTCGCCGATCGCAACATGCGTTCGGTGAAGCTCGATGGGAATCACAGTTACGCGCTTGAGTCGTCGATTCCGGATCAAGAATTGCCGATCGGGCATGTGAGCTTAGAGGCAGGCTCGCCGCTGGTCACGCCGAGCTTCGTGAACGTTCCGGTCAATATTGCGGTAGACGGAACGTTCAATCGGGCGATCTTCGTGGGCTATCGAATCCAAGCGTGGGTGCAGCAGGCGGTTGCCGCTCGCGACATTCCGCCGGGAACGGTCTTGCAGGCCGGCGACGTTACGATGGCGCGCGTGCCGTTTATCGGCCGGTTGCAAAACGGCACGCAAGTGCTCGTGGGACGGCGCACGATCGCGGCAGTAGTATCCGGGCAGCCCATATACATCGAGTCGACCTCGGCCGACCAGATCGTGAAACCGGGCGCCACCGTCATCTTGATCATTCGGGACGGCGGCGTGGCGGTGATGTCCGACGTGATCGCGCGAACCGGCGGCGGCCTCGGCGACATGGTGTTGCTGTACAATCCCGCGACCAACAAACAACTGTCAGGAATCGTAACCGGACCAGGGAGGGTCGAGCTGCAGATCTCAGGAGGCGACGACAGCCAATGAAACGCCTAATGCTGACGACACTCATCTTTGCGGCGCTCGCCGGACCGGCGTGGGCCGATACGCTTTACGTTGCCGGGCCGCCTCCGTCGGCCCCCGGGCATCCGTTGCATCTCAGTGCGGACAAGCGGGCGCAACAGGTCGGCGATCTGGTCGCGATTCAATTCAACTTCAACGTCGCCAGCAACAGTTCGACGACGACGAATACGACCAAGGGATACAACCTCGGCGTCGGAGCGGGCGTCGGGAACGCGGCGTTCTCGTTCTTGCGCTTTCCCACCGGATTGACCGCAGCCCGCACGTCTTCTTCGGCGAACACGCAAACGGGTTCGAACACCTTTACGGCTTCGATGATGGCGACCGTCACCGACGTGCTGCCCAGCGGCGCACTGGTCGTCGCCGGCGATCAGGACATGATCGTCAACGGGCAACATCAGACGATCCACATCGTGGGGACGGTGCGGCCTGAAGACATCGACACGACCGACACCGTGCTGTCTTCCCGCGTGGCAAATCTCTCGGCGTCGTTCAACGGAAACTTTGCGGAGAAGAATCAGGGTCTGCTTACGCGGATTCTGAACTTCTTATTCTGATGGTGGTAGCGATGATGATGATGAAACGGTTCTTGAGCCTAGGCCTGACGCTCGCTTTCGTCTTTACGGGGCTGATGACGCATGGCGTTTCGGCAGAGGCGATCAAGATCAAAGATATTGCGAAGCCGCAGAGCGTTACCGGCAACCAGCTGGTGGGCTACGGCATCGTAACGGGCCTCGCAGGTACGGGCGACACCACCTCGGCGTTGTTTACCGAGCACACGATTCAGAACGTGCTCCAGTCATTCGGTCTCACCACGACCTCGCAGGAAGTCAAAACGCGCAACGTCGCGGCCGTCATCGTCACGGCGACGCTTCCGCCGTTCGCGCACTCCGGAGACAATATCGACGTTACGGTTTCGTCGATGGGGGATGCCTCGAGCTTGCAGGGCGGGACTTTGGTCCTTACCGAGATGCGTGCGGCCAACAACCTCGTGTACGCGACCGCACAAGGTCCGCTCTCCATCGGCGGATTCTATGCCGACACCGGCGCCGGCAGCACGATTTCCAAGAATCATCCTACGGCTGGACGCGTTCCGAACGGCGCGATTATCGCGCGCGATATGATTACGAACGTCCAGACGGATGCGTCGGGCTTCAACTACGTTCTCACGACGCCGGACTTCAAAACCGCCGTTTCGTTGGAGCGCACGCTCAACGCGCGTTTCGGCGGACATACGGCGCGGGCACTCGATGCCGAAACCGTGCACGTCAATCTTCCCGGCGAGTATACCAACAGCCCGATCGAGTTCTTAGCGGATGCCAGCGATCTTCAGATCAATCAAGATCAACCCGCGAAAGTCGTGATGAACGAGCGCACGGGTACGATCGTGTTCGGCGGCGATATCAAGCTCGCACCCTGCGCGATCGCGCACGGCAACCTGTCGATCACGATTACCACGACGAACAAAGTCGTGCCGCCGGGGCCGTTCACGAACGCGCCGTCGCTCGTTCAGACGAATACGACCGTTCGCGCGAACGAACAAAAGCGTCAACTGACCTTTATTGCCGGCGCGGCCACGCTCGCGCAGGTCGTGCGTGCACTCAATACCATGGGCGTAACGCCGCGTGACCTGATCGCGATCGTGCAGACGATGCGGGATGCCGGAGCGCTTCAAGCGGAGCTCGTGCTGCAGTGAGCGATCTCGAGCGTTTAGCCGCAACGTCGGCCGCATCGCAGCCGCCCGAACTAACGGCCGCGCAGAAAGCCGCGCTGGCGCGTTTGCACACGGCATGCACGCAGTTCGAAGGCGTCTTCCTGGACATGATGTTCAAAGCGATGCGTGAGACCGTGCCCCAAGACGGCGGCATCTTCGGCAAACAGGGGCCCGGGGAAGAGACGTTCACGGAAATGCTGGACGAACAGCGGTCGCAGTCACTCGCGCAGTCGGGCACTTTGGGAATCGCAAAGGTGCTCGAAAACCAGCTGCGCGCGAGCGTGCTCGGCAACGCCGAGCGGGAATCGAAAACGCAGGTCAACCCGGAGCTCGGACCATGACGTATCCACAGGCTGTGGACAATCTAAAGTCCGAAACTCGGCGGTCCGACACCTTGCTTAGAGAGCTGATTAGCGAGGCATTGCTCGACTGCGATGATGATCAGTCAACGAGAAATCGAAAAGGTCGTAGCCGCGTATGGTCCATCGGGCGGGATCGTCACCTTTCCGTTTCGGGCCGACTTGGCGCTTCCGGGCGATCCGCTCTGGGCACGCTCGGCGTACGACCAGCTGCCGCCGCAGCGCCGGATGATCGTGGGTTTGCTGCGCGAGCAAATTGCCGAGGGCCGGTACTTCGTGCCCACGGAAATGATCGTCGAGAAGCTCTTGGCGCGTCTCGTCGTCGATCGTATAGCCGTCTAGTTTCCAATTCGTTCCTTTCCCGCTGCGAGGATGAGTCGAATGGCTGATTCCTGGGAGTCGTTTGCGCGCGCGCTTCTCGACGAGTCGACGAGTCTGCGACGTCTCAATGACGCGGCGCGTTCGCTGACGGACGCGCTGGTGAAGAATCAGGCGGCCACGATTCAGACGGCCGAACGGACCTTGGACGCGGTTCGCAGCGAGCATCAGCGCGCGGTGGCGCGTCGCCGCGGAATGCAAGTGCGTGGCTTCGGCCCTAAGACGTTGCGCGAGGTTTGCAGTTACGCGCCGCGCCACATGGCCTACCAGTTCAATCAGCGTTTGGCCGAGATCACCTACGGCACGACGGCCCTCGGCATTACGAACAACAATAATAAGGCTCTGATTCTCGGAGGCATGGAACGCCTCTATAACGTCACTTCGATCTTGCAAAAGGCCGCGAGCGATCAGGACGGCACCTACAAACGCCGTGGGTACGTCGCCCCTCCGAACGCGAGCGTGCTCTTGAGCAGCAAGTGCTAGGCTAGCGATGGCATTCTTCGGACCGACCGGCACCTTTTTCGCCGAGGGACTCCTCGGAACGTCACTGGATTCGTTCCAAGTGGCGGAAAACGTCACGTCTTCGGACATTTCCAACGTTTCGACGCCGGGATCGTCGCGCCAAATCGTCGA
>JAFAIW010000173.1 GCA_019236495.1 Vulcanimicrobiota bacterium
CTATCTCTTTCCACTTCTGCCGTTGGCCGCGCTCGCGGGCGGCGTTTTACTGGCCCGCTTGTGCGAGCGTTTGGCGTCTTCGGCGCTGCCCGGCATCGCGCGCGCCACCCCCGTCGTCATCTTCCTCGCACTCGTCGCGGTGGCGTGGCAGAACAGGCTCGAAGTTTCGCAATACTACCACTACCCCAAAGCGGCGTATCAGCGCGCCGTCGCGCTCGATGCCACGCTTGCGCCGGGCACGCTCGTCGTCATGGGCCACTACGATCCTTCGGTTCTGTACTACATCAATCGCAAGGGTTGGGAAGAGGATCCCTACCTCTGGACGCCCTTTGACGAAGAGAGCGCGATCAGAAAAGGTGCACGCGCTTACATCGACATCGAGCACAACCGGTTTGCAAAGAACGTCGAGCTGTGCGCCTGGATGCAGCGTTTTCCCGTCGCCGACCCCCAAGCTCGCTGGCCCGTCTATCAAACCGATCCGTCGCTGTTAAAACCCGGCGCCGAAGCGCATTGGCAAGCATTCCGAACCGCCGAGCGCCGCGGGCAAGCGCGCGCGTGGCTCGACGCGCGCCGCCTCTGTCAACGCCGCTTGGACTGACGACGCTACGGGAGCGGCAGGAGCGATGCCGGCGCGGCGATTTGCGCGGCTTTCGGGGTCGGCACGCCGGATTCGACCAATTGACGGAAGCCCACCAAACGATTGGTGTTCCGCGCCACTTCGAGATTGAGCTCGTACGATTGCTGGATGGCGCGATTGAGATCGTTGATGTTGTAGCTATAGTTGAATTTGAGGAGATCGGTGACGATATTCGCATTCATCGTCTTCAACTGTTCGTACGAGCGCCGGATGGCAGCTCCCGTCTCGCGGTACGCGGGGTAATTGGCAACCACGATTTCGCGTTTGATCTTCGCCTGTTCGATCTCCGAGCGAAGCGCCGCGAGTCGAACGCTCTGCGGCTCGTAGCGCGATGCATCGGAAATGGTGCTGAGCGCGTCGTCGAGCTTTCCGTTACGGTATTCCCGCAGCGCTTCTTCCGCGGCCGCTTCCGCATAGCCGGTACGGGCGCGCGGATCCGACGGATCCACGCGCAGCGCCAGCCGATACGCGAGTTGCGCCTCCGTCACGCTCCCGCGTTCCAGGGCTACGTCGCCTTGATGGACGCGGGTGTCCACGATCCAGCGCTCGACCGCGCTGCCGCAACCCGAAAGCGCGAACGCGGCGGCGCAAAGCAGCGCCAGTCTAATGCCCATGATTCACCAATTTTGCCACTTGCGCGATGATCTCTGCAGACGGCCATAGGATCAATTGCGACAGGATCCAGCCCACGATTGCGGTGAGCGACAAGTAGAACACCATCGAACGGACGTCTTCCTGCGGCCGTTCGCCCTTCACCGCTTCGTCCACGATGATCGACGACGTCGGATCGACGAAGAACGTGAACGCCACGGTCCCTATTCCGTTGATGATTCCCGAAATACCGATCGCCGTTCGGGCGACGTTGACGTCGATGACGGAAGCATAATATGCGGCTACGACGCCAACTGCGTAAATGCCCGTGACGAGAACGTTGAAAACCAGGAGACGGCGCGGAATGCCGCGCGTCGAGAAGGTTCGTAGTTCGCTCCAAGGCGGCAGCCGTTCGTGGCGAAGCACGTCGAGCAACACGCGCGGATCGAACAGGCGCGCCATCGAATGTGGCAACGATTTCGTGCGCTCGAACGACCGGACCCCGCGGATGTACAAATACGTAAACATCGGCAACAGCAACGCCCCGACGATGGTCCCGAGCGTTCCGGCCGCCACGATCAGCCTCAGCTGCAAATCGAAGGTCTGCTGCACGTGGGTGACGTCCATTCCATGCTGTTGGAGCGTCTTCACCGCGTTGCCGGCTCGATCCGAAATCGGCCCCAGCATCAGCGTGTAGACGAGGGTCGATAAGCGGCTGGCGAGGACGAACAAATTGAAGAGCGAGATCGAGGTCGCGATCCGGCCCGTCCGAACGCCGGCCAACCGTGCGGCATACGCACCGATTTGAATGGCTTGAACCACGACGTTCACCGCAAGCGCGACGGCGAGTTGCCACGACCACAACGCGATCACGGCCGGCGAATGTTCAGGCGGCGCTACGATTGTTCCATTGAATCTGCGCCTCGTCGACGGGGCCGAGCACGCAGAGCCCAAGATTTTTCTCCGCCAAGAGCTCGCGAGCGAGCTCTTGAATCTGCTCCGCCGTGACCGCGTCGACTTCTTCCTCGATTTCCTCCGTCGTCAACTGCCGCCCGAGTGAAAACTCGCTGCGCCCCAGACGAATCATCCGAGCCGAGGTGCTCTCGAGCGACAACGTCAAATTTCCTTTGATGTGTTCCTTTGCCAAGCGCAACTCGTGCTCGGCCACCGGTTTGTCGCGCAACAGCGCGAACTGCTCCTCGATGACGTCGATACATTCCTGAACGTGTTTCGGCGATGTGCCCGCATACACCGCAAACAAGCCGGCGCTGCGATATGCCGCTTGAAAAGAATACACGGTGTACACCAGCCCGCGTTTTTCTCGAATCTCTTGAAAGAGCCGGCTCGACATCCCGCCGCCCAGAATCGTATCCATGACCGAGAGCACGTAGCGGCGGTCGTCGCGCACCGAGACACCCTGCGTCCCCAAGACCAAGTAGGCCTGCTCGCTATCCTTGTGGCGGAACGTGTGCGACGGCGTGGTGCGCGGCGCTTCGGGAACGGGAAGTTCGCACGAACCCTTATAGTGGGCGAAATGCTTCTCGAAAAGCGCCACGACGCCATCGTGGTCGACGTTCCCCGCGGCCGCGACCACCACCGAATTCGGCGCATAGTGCGCGCGCATGTGTTCGCGCAAGTGTTCCCGCGTGACCGCGCTCACCGTATCCGCGAACCCGATCGTCGGCTCGCCCAAATTCGCGCCGCTCCACATCGTTTGAATGAACAAATCGTGAATCAACTCGTCGGGCGAGTCGTCGTACATCTTGATCTCTTCGAGAACGACGTTCTTCTCTTTCTCCAATTCCGCGGCGTCGAAGAGCGAGTTGAGAAACATGTCGCTGAGGACGTCGGAGGCAAGCACGACGTGGTGGTCGATGACCTTCGCGTAGTAACAAGTCGCTTCTTTATCGGTGAAGGCATTCAAATTGCCGCCGACGCCGTCCATTTCTTCGGCGATCGCGCGAGCGGTGCGCCGCGGCGTCCCTTTGAACAGCATGTGCTCGACGAGGTGCGAAATTCCGCGCTGTTCGCGGCCCTCGGCCGCCGAGCCGACGTCCGCCCAGATGCCGAGAGAGGCGGAGCGTACGGCGGGCATCGCCTCGGTGATGATGCGAACGCCGTTATCCAGCGTGGTTTTTCGGTACATGAAGAACGTCAGATTGGCCGTCTAGCGATGGAGCGCCTGCGCTTGCCAGGTGCGATCCCAATAAACGCCGCGCCCTGCGACGATGCGCGTGCGGTACGAGGGGGGCGTTTCGCCGCGAAGCACGGTGACCGTGAAGACCGTGCGCTGCGCGGGCTTGGCATAATCGCCGCTCACCACCACACCTTTCCCCACGTCGAGCGGTACCTCACACCACAAATCGACCTCCTCGAGCCGCGCCGCGCCGAACGCAGTCGCAATGACCTCCGTGACGTCGTCGACGAAGGCCGCGCGCGTCAAGGGCCGCTTGAACTTGACGCCCGAAAGCGCCAGCCCCGCGATCTCGTGTCCTCCGGCGCCGTCGACGTACACCTTCAATATCTGTACCGGCCACGGGTGCGCGAACAAATGCGTTCCGATTGTCACCGCGGTAGCGTGCCGGTTTCCGGCCGCGCGTGCTTGCGCATCGACCACGGAAAGCGGTGGCGCGTTCCCGAGAAGAACGATGGCCAAAAAGCTAATAGCTCTGCGCAAAATATGCGAGCACCTTCGCCGGCTCGCCGCATGCCACACATCGCGCGGTTTCGTTCAGGTCGTGGACGTTGCGCGTGGTGGCGCCGGTAGCTTCCTTAACGAGGGCCTCGCACTCGATGCGGCCGCACCAGGGGATTTCCACCATGCCGGCGCGCGACCGGCAGAGCTCGAAGAACTCGTCGCGTTGCAGCGGGCGAAAGGTATGCGAATCCAAGAAGCTCTTGGCTTGCAGATACATGGAAAGTTGGATTTGCCCCAGAACCTCGCGGAGTTTCTGTGGAAGATCCGCGAAACGAACCGTCTGCTTGGCATCGGCGGCGTTCTTCTCGCGGTCGCGCCGGACCACAACGGCGCTCTCCGCTTCCAGATCGCGCGGGCCAAGCTCGATGCGGATAGGGACGCCGCGCATCTCCCACTCGCTGTATTTCCAGCCGGGACGTTCGTCGCGGGAGTCAACGCGCACGCGAAAGCCCGCATTGCGCAGCATATCCCCCAGCTCACCCGCGCGAACGATCGTGCGCCGGTCGCCGCCTTGCACGATCGGAACGATCACGATTTCGATCGGTGCGAGTTTCGGCGGGACCCTCAAGCCGCGATCGTCGCCGTGCACCATGA
>JAFAIW010000196.1 GCA_019236495.1 Vulcanimicrobiota bacterium
AATCGATTTTCCGCTACGGATGACGTCGAGAACGATATCGATCGTGCCGAAAACCGCGCGCCCGACGCGACACGTCAAGCCGATAATTTTCCCCTGGCTATTGCGTATCGCCGAAACGCGGTGCAGCGTCTGCTCGATTCCTGCGCGATTGTCGCCGCCGAAGGGCGAAAGCCGGGAGCTTACGTGCGCGATGTCTTCATGCGTCACCGGCGTTTCTGAAAGATAGACGAAATCGTTTTCGAAACGCGCTTCCGGCGGTCGACCCAAGTCGAGCACGACTTCGATCACGCGATCGAGGTTTTGAAGCCGAACGAGTGCTTGACGGATCGGAAGGGGGAAGATGTCGAGGAGTTGGGCGAGTTCCCAGCCCGGGGAGACAGATTCGGCGTGAACGGCCAATACTGGATCCTCAGCTTCCGTAAGTGGTGATTCTCTCTTTACCCACAATCGGCTGGGGGCCCTTCTCGCTTGAGCCACAACCCATGGGCGGCAATCACTCGGCGACGACGCGCACGTGCTTCAGATTCTTATCGAACGGCCCTTGCATCCTCACGCCCGCTTTGAGTTCGAGCGAAAGATAGTCGATAATCTCCGCCGTGATCTCTTCGCCGGGTGAAATCACCGGAATGCCGGGCGGGTATGGCGAGATGGTTTCCGCGCAGATTCGCCCTTTGCTTTGCTTGAAGCGCACGAGCTCCGTCGGCGCTAAGAACGCCTCGCGCGGCAGCATCCGCATCGGTGGAATGGAAGGCAGCTTGTACGTCCCGGCTTTGAGACGCCGCTCCAACACGCCGGAAGGCGAGAAAATGTCGACCGGCCGGTCTTCGCGCGCAAGCTCGCTGACCGCGTACACGAGCCGGTCCGCGGCCGCTTGCGGAGTCCCGATCGTAACCAGCGCAACGATGTTGAAAAGGTCCGCCAGCTCGACTTGCACGTTATAGCGGTAGCGCAAGATCTCGGATGCCTCGTAGCCAGTGTACCCGAGATCCTTCACGGTCACGGTAATCTTGAGCGGGTCGAGATCGAAAACGCCGTTGCGACCCTGCAACTCTTCGCCGAAGCAGTAGACGCCCGGAATCTTGTTGAGCCGCTCGCGCGTTGAACGCGCGCGCTCGATTGCGGCGGAAAGCAAGGCGTGCCCTTCGGTGGCGATCTGACGGCGCGCCACGTCGAGCGAGGCGACCATCGGCAAATTAGGGGACGTCGACAAGAAGAGCTTGACCACCGATTCCAATCGGCCGACGTCGATTCTGTCGCCGATCTGATGGAGCATCGCGCATTGCGAGAAAGCGGACAGCATCTTGTGCGTCGAGTTGATGCACATGTCTGCCCCGGCTTCGGTTGCACACAGAGGCAAGTCCGGATGGAATTTGAAGTGCGGGCCCCAGGCTTCGTCCACCAGCAAGACGCGGCCGCGCTCGTGTACCAGCGCGGCGATTTCGGCCAGATTTGCGGCCACCCCGTAGTAGGTCGGGCTTACGACGAAGACGGCCTTGACGTCCGGGTTTTGATCGAGCGTGGCGCGTACCGTTTCCGGCGTGACGCAGTGATCCATGTGGAGCGCGTGATCGATCTCGGGCTGCATGTAGATCGGACGTGCGCCGCTCATTACCATCGACCCGAGAATGCTTTTGTGCGAATTTCTCGGCACCGCAACGCGATCGCCCGGATTGACGGCCGTCATCATCATGCATTGGTTGCCGCTCGTCGAGCCGTTGATCAAGAAGTACGAGCGATCGGCGCCGTACGCGTCCGCGGCCAGCTCCTGCGCTTCTTTGATCGCTTCCGTCGGCGCAAGCAAATCATCGATGCCGGGCATCGGCGTCAGATCGATCGATGCGATGTTGTCGCCCACGAACTCGCGAAACGCCCGATCGAGTCCGTTTCCTTGCACGTGTCCGGGCGTGTGCATCGGAATCACGCCCGCATCGACGTAGTCTAAGAGGGCCTGAAAATACGGCGCTTTGGTTTGGTCGAGCTTGCGTGAACTCTTTTGCTGCGAAGGGTGTTGAGCAGTCGTTGTCTCCATCGCGATAATGCTCTAACAGTCTCGCCGGGCTTGAAATACGTCGTGTTTAAAAGGCGCTCCGCCCCAGGCTCCGCGCCCCCCACTTCGTGGGGCCCCCCACCGCGTGGCGCCGACACCCGGTCGACAAGCAAAACACTCCCCGAGGGGCGCTGACACATTTCGGCACATCGTTAGCGATTACGCTACTTCGAAGCCTAAGCGCTCGAGCATTGCAAAATCTTCGGCGTCGGATCGGCCGGACGTCGTCAGGTAGTCGCCGAGGACGAGTCCGCTCGCACCGCTGCGCATCCCCAGATCCTGAAGTCCGGCGAGCGTCACTTCTCGACCGCCCGCGAATCGCACGAGCGCGCGCGGGAGCGCGAGCCGCGCCATGGCGACGAAGCGCAGCGCCTCGATCGGCTCGACCAGCGAACGATCGCCGAACGGCGTTCCGGGTCGCGGGTTGAGAAAGTTGATCGGCACTTCTTCCGGCTCGAGTTCTTGTAAAGCGCCTAAGAAATCCAGCCGATCCTCCTGCGTTTCGCCCATCCCGATGATTCCGCCGCAGCACAGCTCCAGGCCCGACGCCTTCACGAGCTTGCAGGTCTGCCAGCGCTCGTCGTACGTGTGCGTGGTGCAAACATTCGGGAAATGCCGCCGCGAAGTCTCGAGATTGTGATTCACTTTGTCGACCCCGGCCGCCAGTAGCGCGGGAACGTGCGACTCTTCGAGAATTCCCAGCGACACTGCTACCCGCAGCGGCAAATTCGCTTTGATGCGCCGTGTCGCTTCACAGACCGTTTCGAGCAGCTTGCGCGACGGACCGCGCACCGCGACGACGATGCAAAACTCGGTTGCGCCTCGCGCGCTGGCTGCAACGGCGGATTCCACGAAGCCCTCGAGCGAGCTAAGCGGCTCCGCGTCAACCCCCGTCGCGTAACGCGCGCTTTGCGAGCAGAAGTTGCAATCTTCCGAGCAGCCGCCGCGTTTGGCGTTGTAGAGTACTTCGACGCCCATCGCGTTTCCGCAAAACGCCTGTCGCACGTCGTCCGCCAACGCCAACAACTGCGGTACCGCGTCGTTCGGCAAACCGGCTGTTTCCGAAAGCAGACCCCGTTGCGCCGGCATTCGGCCGTGCAGAACGCGCTCGCGGGCGCGCTCGATGGTAGGATGGCTCACATCGTCCTCGCTACGGTAGATCGCGGAAGAGTCGCGCGCCCTCTTCGATGGAGCGGCGTTCGTCAACTTCAAACGCCATGCATCCGAGCAGCGGAAGGTGGTCGCGGAGCGCGCGCTCGACGTCGGCGCGGTACTGCGGCTCCTCGACCCGCCAGCGTTCCACGAGCACCGCTCCGCAGAGCGCGATGCCGCGTTCCTCCAGCATCGCTGCGGTCAACAAAGCGTGGTTGATGCATCCCAAACGAAGGCCGACCACTACGACGCACGTGAGGCCGGCGAGCTTCGCGACGTCGGCAAAGTTCTGCGTGCGATTCAGCGGGACGGCCAGGCCCCCCGCACCCTCGGCCACCAATGCCCCTTCGACCGCCGCAAGCAAACGCACAAGATCCTCGGCGTGCACCGGCGGCTGTCCCTCCGCGAGCGCCGCCGACCACGGATCGCCGGCTCGCAAAAAGCGCGCAAGCTCGACGTGCGGGACGCCGGCCAAGCGCCCCGCGCGCGCCGCGTCGCCCTCCTGCGCGTCGTTCAATCCGGTTTGCACGAGCTTCGCGATCGTCGGTTGTAGCGCGCGTTCGCGCAACGCGCCGGCTAAGGCCGCGGTGACGCGCGTCTTCCCAACGTCGGTGTCCGTCCCCGTTACGAAATAGCGATGCATTGCGGAAGGAGCGACAAGAGCCGATCGATGTCGCTCTCGCGATGATCGCTGCGCACGCCGACGCGCAGACGCGACGTCCCCGGAGGAACCGTCGGCGGGCGGATCGCCGGGACGGCGACGCCGCGCTCCAGCAACCGCGCGGCCGCCTCGAGCGCGGCCCGCTCCGTGCCGAAATGCACCGGCACGACCGGACCCACCGTCCCGGAAGCGGTGAAGCCGAGCGCGATCAATCCGTCGCGCAATTTGGCCGCCAGTCCCAAAAGATGTGCGCGGCGGTCGTCGGACGCGCGAACGATTCGGAGGCTTTCACGCGCGGCGCACGCCAGCGCAGGCGCGAGTGCCGTGTCGAACAGAAACGTGCGCGCGACGTTGACCAGCAATTCGACGACGCGCCCGGGACCCGCAACGAACCCACCCTGCGCGCCGAATGCCTTCGAGAGCGTACCGACGATGACGATGCGCGGATCGCGGTATTCGTACGCAAGTCCGCGTCCCTGTGGGCCCAATACGCCGAGCGCGTGCGCCTCATCGAGCAGCAGCACGTCGCCCTCGCCGAGCTCGCCGAGTACGCCCTTGACGTCGAGCGCATCGCCATCCATTCCGAAGAGCGTTTCCGAAACGATCAAGGCATCG
>JAFAIW010000205.1 GCA_019236495.1 Vulcanimicrobiota bacterium
TTTTTGCCCTTCCGGAGGGTGGGCGAGTGGGCTTCGCCGCGCTCTTCTTAATCGCTGCTTTTTTGGCCGGACGCCGCACGCGCTTGGACGTGACGCGCTTTGCGGCGGCGCGCTTCGGCGGGGCTTTCTTGGCGGTTTTGGCGCTCTTGGCGCTCTTGCGCGCTTTCTTGAGCGCCTCTGCGCGTGCAAGGAGCTTCGCCCGGACGGCGGCCTTCTTGGCGGCCGCCTTCGCTTTTGCGGCAGCCTTCGCTCGTGCCAACGCCAGTTTCCGTTCGGCGGCTTTCGCCTTGGCGGCGCGCTTCTTTTCCAGAAGTTTCTGCTTGAGCGCGGCGGCCTTGAGGCGCAGCGCGAGGGCCTTCTCTTTCGCGGCGGCTTTCTTGCGGGCGAGCGCCTCTTTCAGCGCCGCAGCTTTCGCTCGGGCCGCAAGTTTTCGCGCGCGCTCCTTCTCGGCCTCGGCGCGCTTTGCGGCGGCGGCGATTTCGCGGGCGGTTGGGGGACGTACGCCTCCGGCGCGGCCTTTGCGCGTGACGGGTTCTTCGCGTTCGTCGAGTTCACCGAAGCTGGCGAGCTCGGCTCGCCCGTAGCCGCTGATACTGCTTCCTGCCGGAAGCGCTTCCGCATGCGCCGCTTTTCGTTCGAGGTGTTCCTTCGTGGCCCGCAAGGCGACGCGCGCCAGCCGGCCGCCCACGGGGAAAACCAGCTCGTTGACGTGCGCGTCGTCCAAGAGTTTCAGAACGGTCTCGAAACTTGCGCCTTGATCGCGGGGAGAGTGCGCGTCCGAGGAAATCGCGATGCCGACCCCTTTGGCCTTTGCCTTTCTTAGCAATCGCAGATTCGCGGCAAGGTACTTCTTGCGGTCTTCGTCCGAGTGTTCGCGATACAAGGGGCGCGTGTTGATCTCCACGGCAAAGCCCCGTGCTGCGCACGCGTCGAGAAGGCGCTCCTCGTACCGCTCGAGCACCGCGAGCTCCGGCCAGTTTCCGAATTTCGCCGGAACGTAGAAATGACCGACGATTTGACCCGGAAGTTTTTCGATCGCCTCGAGCAGCGTCGCCATATAGAGCTCCCAGACGCGCTCGGTGCCCACGTGCTCGTAGAGCGAGGCGAACTCCGGGTTGTCGAAGGGCCATTGCCAGTCCGGGCCTTTTTCGGGGTGCTCGATCGTCAGAAAATGCACGGAGCGGATCATCGCGTCAGGCCGCATGGCATCGACGATGTTCTGCGCGTCGGGGCGTGCCCGCGGATCGTTATCGACTTCCGCGCCGATCGAAAAGCGCATTCCTCGCTTCAGACCTTCCGCGACGACCGCGGCGTGCGCGAGGTCGACGCCTGCGACATCGGCGGCGCCGTACAGGTCCCCCGCTTCGGCAAGCTTCAGCGCCCGCCGGCACGTGTTGACCGCACCGGGGTCTTCAAAAGTCAGATAGTTGATGTGGTCGGCCACCATCATGAAGCGAGGTGAGCCGCGGCGGCACGCGTGGTAAAACCATAAGAACAGCATCCGGGCGGTGTATGGAATCGGCCGCTCCTCGGCGTAGGCCTTATGTTCGCCCTTGGCGTGGCCGTGGATATCCGGGATGGCGGCAAGTCGAGGATCGATCAGAGCGTCCTTCCTTTACACCGGTGAATCGCAGGTCGACGCCACACATGGAGCGGGCGCCGTTCCTATCGTTTGCGTCACGCGCGCGATTGTCATGCCATTCGGCCGTCCTCAAAAAAAACCGGCCGCAGTGTGCGGCCGGATGATCCAGAGTCTCTTGGGAGAGTGGGCCTAGAAAGCCGCACCTCCAATCATCGTATCTCGATGTTTCCTAGAAAAGTCACTTGCTACGATGATCACCTCCCTTATTGTCCGGCTGTTATCCTCCACTCTCTCTGGTCTGGAGGAACCGCGGACGTCGTGTACCCCGAGCTTCGTGGCTACGACCGGCGGCCCTGCTGCTGGTAGCCTTCCAGCGAAAGGATGCGCGCTTTGACTTCCACGCCGTAGGCGTAGTTGTGCAATTCACCACTGGAGTCGACGACGCGATGACACGGAAAAAGCAGGGGCAGTGGATTACGAGCCATTGCTTGTCCGACGGCGCGTGCGGCATTGGGGCGCCCGATTTCGCGCGCGACCCAGGTGTACGATCGAACCTCGCCGGGCGGAATTTGCGCCGCCTTTTTGAGCGCTGCACGCTCGAAATCGGTAAGATCGCTGTCATCGAGGTAACTTTCGTCGATCTTCCACGTCGTAAAGAACTCGCCGAGCGCCCGTCGCAACCACTCCGGCGTCTCGCCGGGCACGACGGGTCGGCGCAAACGGCGCTCCACTTGCGTGCGGACGCGCTCCACCGGTTCGCCCCGATCGATTCCGATGAACGCGATGCGCTGTTCCTTGAAACCGACATAGAGCGTCCCGATCGGAGATCCGATGCGGGTGAGATAGACCGGCGTCGTGCGCAGCTTTCGGCGCACGACCGCAATGTGCTCGACGATCTTGCGCGCCAAATCACAAGAGGGTTCGGGTGGGGTCAGGCACGACAGGCAATATGCGACGCCCTCGTATTGTTCGTAGAGTTCTTGGCAGGGCGGGCAAGCGCGCAAATGCTGGGCGACGGCTTCTCGCATGGAGGGCATGCCCTCGCTTCGGAGCTCGTCCCAGAGCGCCTCGACTTCACGACAACGCATGGACGTTGCCTCCTTGAGGAACGATCCGGCCGATCTGCGGACCGAGAATGCGCCGTAAGATCCGAACGGCGCGATGGACGTGCGATTTGACGGTGCCGATCGGCTGATTGAGGATTTCCGCAATTTCCGGATGGCTGCGTCCCTCGATGAAGCGCAACGTCGCGGCGGCTCTGAGATGCATCGGCAGCTGCAAGAGAGCCCGCTCGACGAGCGCCATGTCGGCGCTGCGTTCCACGATGGCCTCCGGTTGGGGCGGCCCGTCGTGAGATTCGCGTAAGAGCGCGTCCGGATCCGCGAGGGCGTCGAGCGCCACGTTGGTGGGTTTCTTTGAGCGCAAACGGTTCCGCGTGACGTTGAGCGTGATCGTATAGAGCCACGGTTGCAGCCGCAGCTCGGCGCGCTGTTGCGACGACATCTTGCCGAGCGCACGGTACGCGCGAACGAATGCATCTTGCACGATCTCTTCCGCGTCCTCGCGATTGCCGGTCATGCGCAATGCGAAGCCGTACAGGCGCCGCTGGTACTCGTCGACGATCGACTCGAACCGCTCGGCCGACGGCACCTGCTTTTGCGCTTTTGGCTGCTTGGTTGCGGGATGTACCGCAGGTGGCACCTTATACTCCTGATGGAGTGTTGCGACCGCGCTCATACGGAGGTCCCAACCCCCGAGCGCGGTTCAAGGGTTTCACGGGAGGGCGAAAGGTCTTGGAAAGAGCGGAGAGAGAACCCTGGTCCATGACGCCCTACGTGGCTCGACCGATTTCAAGACCGCTTGGCTCCGATGGTGAAGCCGGCGGTTTTTTTCTGTGAGGACATGACCGTATGGATCTGATCGAACCTCGGGAAGTCACCTTCGATGCCTACACGATGTGCAGCTTCATGCCGGCGCTCGATTCGTCGCG
>JAFAIW010000251.1 GCA_019236495.1 Vulcanimicrobiota bacterium
GCTCGTGCAGCTGCCGTGGAACGTCGAGACGAGCGATCAGATCGATATCCCGAACGCCCGCGCGATCCTCGACGAGGATCACTACGACCTCGAGAAAGTCAAGGACCGGATCATCGAGTATCTGGCCGTCGGCAAACTCAAGAACCGCTTGACCGGCCCGATCCTTTGCTTCGTCGGACCGCCGGGCGTCGGTAAGACGTCGCTCGGACAGTCGATCGCCAAAGCGATGGGGCGCAAGTTCGTGCGCCTTTCCGTAGGCGGCGTACGCGACGAGGCCGAGATCCGCGGCCATCGGCGCACGTACATCGGCGCGATGCCCGGCACGATCGTGCGCGCGATTCGCGATGCCGGAACGCGCAATCCGGTGATGATGATCGACGAGATCGACAAAGTCGGCGCGGATTTCCGCGGAGACCCGCAGTCGGCGTTGCTCGAAGTGCTCGACCCCGAGCAGAACAATACGTTTCGCGACCACTATCTCGATTTGCCGTTCGACTTGTCGCACGTACTCTTCGTCTGCACGGCGAACAGCCTCGATACGATCAGCCCGCCGCTGCGCGACCGGATGGAGATCATTCAACTCGCGGGCTACACTGAGCTCGAGAAGATTCAGATTGCCAAACGGTATCTGGTGAAAAAACAGCGGCTGGCGAACGGCCTAAAGGACTCGCAAGTGCAGATCAGCGATGCGGCCATTCGCGCCATCATTGCGGACTACACGCGCGAAGCAGGCGTACGGAATTTGGAGCGGGAGATCGGCACGGTGTTTCGCAAGGTCGCGCGGCGCATTGCGGAGAGTCCGCGTTTCAAGGCGCGCATCAAGCCGGAGAGCCTGGTGGACTATCTTTCGAAGCCGCGCTTCTACAATGAAGTAAAGAAGCGCGTCGCCTCGATCGGCGTGTCGACGGGAATGTTCTACACGCCGGTGGGCGGCGATATTCTCTTCATCGAGACGACTGCCATGCCGGGCACGGGAAAGCTCACGCTCACCGGACAGCTCGGCGACGTGATGAAAGAGAGCGCGACGGCCGCGGTGAGCTTCTTGCGGTCGCGCTCGAACGAACTCGGGATTCCCGACGACTATTTCTCGAAGCACGACTTGCACATTCACGTGCCCGCGGGTGCGATTCCGAAAGACGGACCCTCGGCCGGCGGTGCGATTGCCACCTCGATTGCGTCGCTGCTCACCGGGTTGAAAGTCGATTCGGATTTGGCGATGACCGGTGAAATCACGCTCACGGGCCAAGTGCTGCCGATCGGCGGATTAAAAGAGAAAGTGCTGGGCGCGAAGCGGGCGGGCATCAAAAAGATCGTGCTGCCAAAACGCAACGAAGTCGATCTCGACGACATTCCGAAAGAAGTTCGCGACACGATGGCGTTCATTCCGGTCGAGGAACTCTCGGAAGTCTTTGCGGCCGCGCTCGGCAAGCGGGTCATCACGCCGGTATTGCTCGGGCCGGAGCAGGCGCGCCGTTCGAACAACGTCGTTCCGATGCGCCGCACCGCCGTGAAACGCGTGCGCATCGAACGCAAACGGAGAGCCGCAGCAGCGCGTAAGCGGTAAGACTTTTGGCGGGAAGGGTTTCCTGCCGAAACGAAGCTGCGGTTCCGGGCGTTCGCTTGGAGGCATGGTGCTCTTACGAGGCGCGGCGATGGCATTCGTCCTCACCACAACGCTTGTCGCGTGCGGTGGCGGTGGCGGCGGCTATGCGCCTTCGGGCGGAGGCGGCACGCCGTGTCCGTCCGGATTCACGGGCACCGAACCCAATTGCACGCCCGTGAGCACGTCGAGTGCGAACGTGAGCCTCGGCACGACGGCAGTCAATACGCAAATGCCGCCGGCGGGCGGCTATAGCGGAACGCTCAACTTCCCCGCCGCTTCGGGCACCGGCATGTTGGCGGTCACGACGTCGACCACGGTACCCGCGGGAATCGTCGCGCCGAGCACCGCGATTCGCAGGCCGCAAAGCGCCAACACGCCGCTGCTCTATTTCACGATGACGCCGGCGTTCGTGGGATCGCTCAACGGGTATTTTGGGCTCGTCGTTACATTGCCGAGCGGCGTCAGCACCGCGCAAAATTTCTACATCGCCGAATGGAACGGCGTGTGGTATACGGTGGCCGGCCCGGGCTCCGTCTCCGGAAACACGGTCACGATTGCCGGGCCTCCCGGGACGATCCCGTTGAATGCGAACCAGCCGCTGTATTTCGTTTTCTACGCCGGCAGCTTTATCACGCCACCGCCGTCGCCGACTCCAACGCCCTCGTCGAGCCCAACGCCGTCGCCCACTCCAACGCCGTCGCCGACGCCGACGCCGACGCCGTGCGCGCAGGGTTCGTTCGAGCTCACGGCGTGCTCGCTCGACTTCGGCGGAACGGGTTCGGCGAATGCGATACCGTTCACGATTTCCGAGACGGGCTACTCGGGGAACTTCACGGCAAACCTGAACAATTGCACGAGCATTCTTGCCGTTTCGCCGGCATCGGGAACCAGCTTCACGATCACCCCGAATTCGCCGGGAACGTGTACGCTCGAATTTACCGACGCGGACAACAATACGGCGAGCATTCCTACGACCGTTACCAGCACGATCGTCGGCGGTCAATGACGCGCAAGCTCATTCTGTCGATCGCCGCCGCGTTCTTGGCCTCGTGTTCCGGTGGCGGCGCAGGCACGGTCCCGGCAACGACAACGACAATGCCCGCGAAAACGACGGCGAAGGCCACTGTGACGGTCAAAGTCCCGCAAAAGAGCGCGAGCTCGACACAGCATCAGCCACTCTACATTTCGCCCTCAACGCAGTCGATGGTCGTCACGGTCACGCAAACGGGCTTGCCGCCG
>JAFAIW010000260.1 GCA_019236495.1 Vulcanimicrobiota bacterium
AGCGCCAAAGCGACTGCCCAAAGTCCTCTCCGAAGAGGAGACCGCGAAACTTTTGCGGACGCGCGTTGCGATCAAGGACAACGTGCAACGACTGCGGGACATCGCGATCATGGAGCTCCTGTATGCCAGCGGCATCCGGCGGGCGGAACTCGTCGGCTTGAACCTCAGCGATGTCGACCTGGAGCGGCGCGTCATGCGCGTGGTGGGCAAAGGTAACAAGCAGCGCATGGTTTTCATCAATCGAGCCGCATCCGATGCCATTCGAAACTATCTTGGCGTGCGGCCTCGCACCGTCGACGAGGCGTTGTTTCTAAGCCGCCGAAAGCAGCGGCTCAGTCATCGCCAGGCCTGGGTCGTTTTTCGCACGTTCGCGCAATTGAGCGGCCTGACCAAACATGTCACGCCGCACGTGATGCGGCATTCGTTTGCGACGCACTTGCTCGAAAACGGCGCGGATATCATGACCATCAAGGAACTTCTCGGTCACGAAAGCCTATCGACGACGCAGATCTATACGAACGTCTCGCTCGAACACATGCGGCGGAGTTACGAGGAGGCACACCCAAGAGACCGCCGGACCGACCGATGAGCGCATCGGCACAGGAGGTTTGCATATGAGATTTTTCCGCGCAGCCGCTTCGATCGTCGCCGGCTGCATCGTCTTTGTGAGCGGGGCCGCGTCGGGGCAGACGCCGGCCGCTTCACCCGCGCCGCTCGGAAAAACGCTCGTCCGCATTTCCGCGTGCTCGGCGAACCTGCACACCGCCGCGGATCCTCAAGGGTACGCTCCGGCCGCATACACCGCCGACACGTTTCAGGATGCATTCAATTTCAACTACAATCAGCCGCCGATGAGCACTGCGCCGGCGCACCTTTCGATCGCGTACACGAATATCTCGGCTAAGGCGATGACCTCGATCCAATTCGGGTTGTTGGCCGACAACGTGCTCGTTGCGGAAGCGCGCGATCATGGGAGTTTCGCGCCGAGGGCCACGATCAAACACAAGCTGGGTCTGAACTTGCAGGTGATGATCCCCGGGCAACAGCGCTGCGTCCCGCTGGTCATCACGTTCGCTGACGGCACGAAATGGCGCAACCCGCGTTTACCGCCCAAGGGGCAGTCTCTCTACTATAATACCGGGCCGATCACGCCCCAGCCGCACTGAGGGTGCGCCGGCTTCTTCTCCTTCTGACGCTTGGCGCGAGCGCGTGTGCACCGCATGCAATCGGTCCGGCGCTCACCGGAACGTTTACCGGGCGCGAGATGGTGGTTGCGCTCGCAGCGGGCGATGTCGATGCTTACGCGCCCGCAGCGGGAGAGGCGCCCACGAAGTACACGGTCGAGGCTGACGTTGCGCCCGCCATGCTGAAGGTGCGCGCGAGGGCGAACGCGCTCGTCGTGTGCGCACCCGGCTGCACGCCGGCCGAGAGTCAAAGGCCCGTGAACGTTTTGATCCGCGTGCCGCACGGCGTGCGGGCGGTTCTTTCGAGTCGCACCGGCACCGTGACCGCCACCGACGTCAACGGTCCGGTGGAAGCCGAGACCGTCGATGGGGATATTCGCATCCAAGTGCCGAGCTATGCCGACGCGCACGCGGTCCGCGGCAACGTCTCCGTGACGTTCGGCGACGCCGAATGGCCCGGAACGTTGCATATACGCGCTGACCGCGGGGATGCAACCGTCTATGTCCCGGCGACGGCAAACGGCCGCTTGGATCTCCACACGGAGGCCGGAACCATCTTCACCGACTTCAACCTGCGCGGCACTTCGCAAGGTAGCTCGGAAACGATCGTCGGGCCGATCGGTGCAGGGGGCAACCGCACGGTCGAAGTGCGCGTGGGTTACGGCAACATTCGCGTTCTCCGTTTGACGCCTCAAATGTAGCCTTTTCGCGAAATTCGTTTGCCGGCGGATGCGACGGGTACGAACCGTGCATGCGGCTGTCCCTCGATTGCGGCGACGTGCGCTCTCTGACCCTGGCACGCCGGGCGGTCGCAAACTACGTCGCTCTACGGTCGCCGTCGCCCGATACGGTGTTTTTGGTCGAGCTCGTCACGGGCGAACTCCTGGCGCTCGAGTCGCGACGGAGCGGCGGTGCGATCGTCTTAGAGATGCGCTGGGACGATGCCGACGTCGTCTTGAACGTCTGGGACGCGCACGAGAGCGGCGAGCAAATGGCCAAGCGCATGCATCTGCTGTCGGTGCTCGGACGAAACGTCAGGATATCGTCTTCGAAACGGGGCAAGCATCTGTCCGTGCGTTTTCCAATTGCCGCCCTCGAAGATCAGGCGGAGAACCGGCGGGCGTGGCAAGCGGCGGCGACGCTCGTTCGCGAAGCCGCCGAAGCGCTCGTCGACTAGGCGCCCGCGCGCAAACGTTCCTTGGCCTTGATCAGTCGAACCATCGCCTCATTGTACGGCGTCGCAACGCCGGCACGCCGCCCCGCCGCCACGACTGCTCCGTTGATGTGATCGATTTCCGTCGGGTTGCCGCTTTCTAGATCGAACGCCATCGAACTCTTGTAATCCGCGCCGACGGCGATCACTTCCGTCACGTACACCCATGGATCCGCGAAGGTGAGGTTCACGCGAAGTGCACGCGCGCACGCCGCCGCTTCGCCGGCGAGCTCGCGGGCCAAGCGAGATGCATCGGGAATCGCGAGAATCTTGCCCACGTCACAGTCGAGCAACGCGCTGAGCGCGTTGATGGAAGCGTTGGCAACGAGTTTTCCCCAGAGATGCGGCCGAATGTCGTAAACCACGGACGCTTGCAGACCGCTCTCGGAGAGGAGCGTCGCAACCCGCCGTGAGGTCTCCGGGGCGGCGCCACCGGATCCGAGAATCGTGTTTCCCTCCTTCGAGCTGCGCACGCGACCGGCGCCGACCGTCAAGGACGACTCCGTGGTAATGCCCAGCACGACCGGAACGGCGCCGCCAAGCGCGGTCTTGATGGCGTCTTCATTTCCGATGCCGTTCTGCAGCGAGACGATGGGCATCGAAGGATTGAGCTGGCCCGCAAAAGGCCGCAAAGCTCGCAGCGTGTCGACTGCTTTGACGAAGAGAAACAGCACCGACGACCCGAACAGCTCGGCCGGACTGCGCGCGATGCGCACGGTGCGGGGCGGGGCGTCGTTGACGGAGAGGCCCCGCGCGGCAATCTCTTCCAGCAGCGACGCATTGCGATCCAACACCGTCACGTCGCACGTCCCGGCCAAGTGAAAACCGAAGAGCGTGCCCATCGATCCGGCTCCGAGAATTCCGACCCGCGCCGCCGTTACTGCCATACCGAGGTGATTCTATGTCGTCGCGTGCGGCGGTCCCTATCCGCGCGCGGGCCGCCGGCGAAGCAGCGGCGCGATCAGCGCGCCGCTCAAGAATCCGCCGATGTGCGCGAAGTACGCCACGCCCTGTTCGCTCGTCGTTCGCGGGTCGATCGTTCCAAAACCGTGGACGAACTGCAAAACCGCCCATACGCCGATCATGACGACGGCCGGAACGCGCAAAAACAGCGGAAAGCATCCGATCGGTACGACCGTTTGAATGGAATTCGCAGGATACATCACCAGGTACGCCCCGAGCACTCCGGCGACGGCGCCGGACGCACCAATTTCGGGCAAGTGGCTATTGGGCGTCGCGAGCACCTGAGTGAGATTCGCGATCACCGCGCAAAATACGTAGAACAGCACGAATCGTACCGATCCGAACGAACGCTCGATAGCCGGTCCAAACACGAGCAAGAATAGCATATTGAAAAATATGTGTGGAACGCTGGCGTGCAGGAACGCACTGGTGACGAGCGTCAGCGCTTCCGGATGCGGTGAGGGCGGGGGCAACGTTACGTTGTGGGTGACGTCGTACGGGATGGTAGCAAACGACTCGACGTAACGCGCGACGTTGGGCGCCTGCGCTTCGC
>JAFAIW010000236.1 GCA_019236495.1 Vulcanimicrobiota bacterium
CACCCATTCCCGACGCACTGCGGCGGTCGTCGACCTCTTCGGAGGTCGACGCGGATACTTCCCATCCGTCGCTCATCCAAATGCCGAGCGTCATTGCGCTAAAGAATCCGAGCGAGGTGAGTGCCAAGGGGTGCGAGGTCACCGCGATCGGCGGCGCGTGCTGTCCCGCGACCAGGGCGCTCACCGCCAGCACTCCAAGTTCGGCCAACAGCGCAAGGGCCGTAACGAGCGCCGTGGGGCGCATGCCCAAATAGAGCAGCACCGAGCTTCCCACGATCCACAATGCACCGACGCCGGCGTTCCAACGCGGGTCCTGGGCATGCACGGGCGAGAGCAAGTCGAGCGTATAGATTCCGGCAGGCACCGAAACCGCGAGGACGGCAAAGAAATTCGCCAGCAACAACATCCACGCACCGTACGCGCCGAGCCGTGGACCAAACGCCATTTCGATCCACGAGTACGACGAGCCGGCGTTCGGAGCAATGCGCGAAAGCCGCCAGAACGCGCACGCGACGCAGAGCATGATCGCGCTCAGCGCGAGAATCGCCAGCGGACTGTAATAGCCGGCTGCCGCGACGACGGGACCCATGGTCGAAGCTAAGCTATAGGCAGGCCCCATCGCCGCCGAAGCGAGCACGGAGAGATCGAAAAACTTCAGGACCTTGGGCAGCTCGCGCGCTTCGGCCGCCATCAGTTGAGCCCGATCACACGCGGACGAAGATGCAGTTCCTCGAGCACGCGCGCGTAGTCGCCGGGCGTCACCTCGCCCCACGGTTTGCCGAGCAAGGCTAAAAGCGCCGCCTCGATCACGTTCGTCCCGAACGATCTCCCTTCAAAATCGGGCGTCGTCGTGACGAGCATTTTGACGCCGCGCTTGCGCAGCTCTTCAACATCGGCCTCAGTTACAGTGTTGGTCAGCACGATTTTCCCGCTCAGATCGTCGGGCATGAATTGGCGCATGAAATGGAAGTCGCCCGCAATGATATCCGCTTCGCGATAGTACTGCGGGTACTTCGGCTGCGGTGCGCGATCTTGCTTCGCGCCCGTCGGATAAAAAAATTGAAACGGCAGCTTGCACGCGTCGGGCAAATACTTCCCGGCCAGTTCCTCGAACTCGTGCAACCCGCGTACCGGTTTGTCGAGGTCGAGCGCAAAAATGAAGTCGCCGAACAGCACGTCGGCGCCGGCTTCCACCAGCGCCTGCGCCATTCCGAAGCGATCGAGTGCGCTCACCATGAGGACTTTTTTACCGCGCAAGCCGATGCCCAGCTCGTCTTGTAAAAAGCCGACGGCCTGGCGTTCGAGGGTATTCTTCAGGCCGCTCCCGTCGACGACCGGCGTCTTCGTCACCGCGTTCATCAATCGGAGTCCGTCCCGCAACGCAAAGCGCTTCGTCCCGGCATAGAGGTAGACGTCGATTCCGCCGAGGCCAATGGCGTCGACGCGTCCGTCCAGCTCGTGCAACTTCTGCAGCGCGGCATCGAGCTTGCCGTCGGTTCCGATCCGGGTAATGTCGAACTCTTCGCCGAGCAGCGTCACCTGCGCGTGGTGATCCCGCTTCGACGAACCGAGCGAGACGGAGACCACGGTTTTCATACGATGGCCTTGCGCCGTTCGTCGGCAGCACGGCGCGTCGCTTCAATTTTTTCCGGCGTGATCGCCGCATCGAAGGCGCGCATACCGGCTAGGGTAAACCCGCACTTCGCCGCCAGCCGTTCGATCTCGATGACTTTGGCAAGCTCGATGCCGCGGCCGAGCGTGTAGGGCTCCAAGCGGTTCTCGAGCGCCAGCACCATCGTTTCGGACATGCACGCCAGCGCCGTGCGCGGGGGAAGATTCAAGTCGAAGTCGGTGCCCGGTTCGCGCACGCGTTCGAACCGCGGCGTGCCGGGGACCAGCATATTTCCGCCCTCGGTCACGAGGACGTCGGGGCGCTCCGTTGCCACGCGGCGACTCACGTCGTGGGGCAACGACAACTCGCAAACGACCGCACCCGGCTGCAAGTCTTCGGGTTCGATGACGTCTTGCGTCGACGACGTCGCCGTCAAGATCAGTTGCGCTTCGCGCACCGCAGCGGAGATATCGACGGTCGCGGACGCTTCGCATGGAAGCTCGCCGCGGACCGATTCGAAGTGCTTGCGCAGACGCGTTTGATTGCGAGCGACCAAAATCAGGCGCTTCACGCGCGGAGCGATCAATCGCACGCAGGCCGCACCGATCGAACCGGTCGCGCCAACGACGACGGCGGTCGCTTCGTTGGCTTGCACGCCCATTTCGTGCGCGCCGCGCCATAGGCTTTGGATTCCCGCGGAAATGGTCAGCGAGTTTCCGGTGGTCACCGGAATGGGCGAACGCTCGTTGATCGTGACGCCGCCGTCTCCGACCACGCCCGTAAATGCGCCGAGGCCCGCAATTTCCGCGCCGAGTTCGACGCCGATCTCGATCGCGCGCAAGATCCGATTGTAGACGTCCTCGCGCGGGAAGTCGAGCATTTGCTCCGGCAAGAGCGGTGCGCTGACGAACCACCCTTCCGTTTCGCGCCCGTCGGGCGCGCGCACGCCGGTGACGTGGACCGCCGCCCAGGCAGGCATCCACTCCATGATCTTGCGGATCATGGGCGCGCCTTTGCCCTTAGCGCCGGGCTCGTAGCGCGCGACGTCGTCGATCGAGAGCGGATGAATGACGAAGCAAAACTTGGCAGGTTTCACGCCGTGCGCTCCGCTTCGCGCTTGAGCGCTTCCAACATCATCTGGCTGTTCTCTTGCACCTTACGCTGCAGCGTTGGGCCGATGAGCTCGGCCAGGGTCGGGACCCCGAAATCGTACTCCACGCTCAGCACGACGTTGGTGACGCCTCCGTCTTCGGCGAACGTCCACGCGCCTTCGAATTTGTCCAAATCGCCCTCGGTGAGGCGGTAGTCGATACGAATCGCGTCGTCGTCGAAGCGATCTTCTTCCGTCCACTCGATCGGCGCTTCTTCGACGAGCGTCTTCCACCGCGTGAGCGCGCGATCGGGATGACGTTCCAACACGATCACCGCTTCAACGTCCGGCATGAACTCGGGAAAGCGCTCTTGCTCTTTTGCGAGCTCGTACACTTTTCGGATTGGAGCGGCGATGGATATTGATGTTTCGACATAGGGCATCGTTTACAAATCGCCGAGCTTCTCGTAGGCGGTTTGCACCCCTGCCGCGAGCGCATCGACGGCGCGCTCCACTTCCGGCTCGGTCACGACCAGTGGCGGCTCGAGCCGGATGACGCGCTGCTGGTTGAGCGTCCATGCCGCCGTCACGCCACGCTTGAGCATCTCAGGAATAATCCAGCCGCCGTAGCCTTCGTGGCGCAGTTCCACCCCGACCAGCAAGCCGAGGCCCCGCGCTTCGGAGATGACGCGCGGGAAGCGATCCGCGATCGATTGCACTCCCGCAAGCAGCTGCGCGCCGCGTTCGGCGGCGCGTTCGGCGAGTCGCTCTTCGACGAGCACTTCCATGGCGGCCAGCGCGGCCGCGCACGCGATCTCGCTTCCGCCGAAGGTCGAGGTGTGCAGCAGCGGGGCCTTCGCGTAGGCGCGATTCCAAACTTCCGGGCGCGCGATGTACGCGCCGGCGGGCACGACGCCGCCCGAAAGTCCCTTGGCGAGCGTCATCACGTCCGG
>JAFAIW010000007.1 GCA_019236495.1 Vulcanimicrobiota bacterium
TGCTGCCGCACCACGGTACCGTGCGGTGGCGCGCTGCGTCCGAGCGGCGTCCAAACGATTTGCCCGACGTGAATTCCTTGCCGGTCCATTTCATCGCGAACTTCATCAATGGTTTCGCCTACGAAACTCGGCACGCGAATCTGCGAGACGCCTCCTTTTGAAACCACGAGGTCGACTTGCGATCCCTCGCGCACGGTGGAGAGCGGCGGCGGGTCTTGCGAAACGATGTGGTTTGCCGGCACTTCGTCGCTGCGAACGTACGTGACCTTATTGAGTTGCAGATGGCTATGCGACAGGTCGAGGCCGGCTTCACGCATCGATTGAAAACGCAAGTCCGGCATGGCGTAAAGCGTGACGCCGTTGCTGACGACGAGCGACACTTCCCGCCCGGGTTTCACCACGGAGCCGGGGGCGGGTTCTTGGCCCATGACGACATCTTTCGGATACTGGTCGCTCATCTGCCGCGCGACCACTTGCGAACGCAGGTTGAAGCGCGTCGCTTCGGCGGTTGCGTCGGAGACGGCTTGACCGACGAACGACGGAATCAGCACCGTGCTGCTGCTCGGGATGAAGAAGTCGTGTATCGACCGGCCGAACCATACGACGATCGCGACGAATATCGCAAGCGCGATTGGAAATACGTATTCGCGCGGCAGGTATTCGTGCAACACTGCACGCCAGTGCTTCGCGTTCACCTCACGCGTGTGCTTGCCGGGTTCGAGTTGATGGAGCACGCTGACGCTATGCGATCGTTTCGAGCATGGCGTCGCTCAGCTCGACGTTCGAAAAAACGTGCTGCACGTCTTCGTGGTCTTCCAGCGCTTCGAGAAACGTCAAGACTTCCGAGAGCGCCGCGGACTCGGGCGCGACCTTCGTCTTCGGCCGCACGCCGAGGTACGCGGCGGTCACGCGCAATCCGCTCGCGGCCAGTGCATCGCGCGCCGCCGCTAAGCGCGCCGGCTCGACATAGATCGACGAGGGCTCGCCGTATTCGACGTCGATCACGCCGTCGACGAGGGCCGCTTCGGTCAAGGCGTCCTCCGAGCGTCCTTGCGGGTCGACCTCGACGATGCCCGCCGGATCGAACATCCATCCGACGCTCCCGGTTTCGCCGAGCGATCCGCCGTGTTTACCGAACAGGAAACGCAGCTCGCCGGCGGTGCGGTTACGATTGTCGGTGGCCGCGTCAACGACGACTGCCAAACCGGCCGGTCCATATCCTTCGTACCGGATTTCGTCCATGTCGCGTTCGTCGGCACCCGCCGCGCGTTCGATCGCGCGCTTGATGTTCTCTTGCGGCATGTTATTCTCGCGCGCTTTTTCAACCGCCATCTTGAGACGGTAATTCGCTTCCGGATCAGGCGAGCCCGATTTCGCGGCGAGGATGATTTCTTTGCTGATCTTGGTGAACAAGGCACCGCGCTGCGCGTCGACTTTGCCTTTGCGCAACCGGATATTGTGCCACTTGGAATGTCCCGACATGGTAAATGCGCCTTCGCCCTAGAGCCCGGCCGCTCTTGTCAGATGATCCAGTGGCCCATCCACATGCGCAGATCCCACTGGTTCCACACGAGTGGAACGCCTGCCAAGACCGGGTAGAAAAATGCGAAGGCCGCCACCGTAATGCCGACAAAGCCCAGGGTTGCCGTCCGCGCCCAGAGTCTACCGAATTCGTTGCGTTCGCCCCAGGCCCACAGCCGTTGCAAAATGATGGCATCGCACAGGCAGATGATCGGAATGTCCACGTAAAAATGGTACATGAACGAAATTCGCGGAGATTGCGCCCATGGCAGCCATTGCAGCAAATAGGCGAGTACCAAAAGGATGTAGGCTTTATTTTTTTCGCGATAGCCCAACGCCGCAACCAGAGGAACGGTCAGTAAACCGAACCACAACACGAAGGGATTCGGGAGTGACATCACCTCGGCCACGCAGCAGGCCTTTGGATCGTTCACCGCAGCGCCCTGACGAGAGTCTTTCCAGTAATACACGATGGGCCGCAGCAACAGCGGCCACTGCCACCACACCGACGCATACGGGTGCGTCGCGCGCAGGTTGTGATGGTATTCGTACATTCCATACTGATCCGAGATGACTTCGCTGAACGTGTACGCGCGGGGCGCCGTTCCGGGCGTGTCGGAAAGACCCACGAACTGCGGCGTATAGGCGGCAAAATAAATCGTTCCGGTGATGAACGCAACGGTCGAGAGCACGACGTCGAGGCGAAAGCCGAACGGGTTGCCCCAACGCGCCATGCGGCCGAAGAATCGCTGCGCCCAAACGTACGCGACGATGACGAACGCCGCCCCGTACGCCATGATGCCGTACCACTTGCTCGTCACCAAGCAGGCGCTCGAGATCGCGAACAGCGCCAGCCAGAGCTCCAGCGAACCGTAGCTGACCGGCTCGCCGTCAATCGAAACCGCGCCGCTCGGCGCATACGTCGCTGCCCCAGACGGCGTCGCGTATGTCATCGTGCCGTCTTTCCGGTACGTCACTGCGAGGTCGCCCTCGCGCAGCCCCAGGCCGCCCTTCTCCGCCTCGGTCCGGCTGCCGCGTTGTACGGTTTTTCCGGCCGAGCTCAGAACGGCGCCGTCGAGCGTGTGCAGCGTGGTGACGGCGCCGTCCGCCAACACCGACGTGCCTTCGGGATACGATACAAATCGCGCCGCACGGCGATAAAACCACGGCACGACGACGGCACGGTAAAGCAGGTAGAATCCACTGAACGCGTAGAGGATCGCAATCGTTTTCGCGATCGCAGTTTCGGCGGAAAAGCGCAACAAGACGACCGCAACGGCGAGCGCCAGGGCCGCGAGCGTGCCGGAGGCGCGGAGCGGGAGTTGCGATTTCTCGATGGCGATGCCGGTTCGGACCTGCGCGGCGATCCAGTAGCGGTAGAAACAGTAAAGCGTCGCCAGCGAGAAAAAGACCACGAACCCTTCGGGCGTCGCAATGCGCGATTGAACGAAGTGCATGCCGTCGACCGCCAGAAACGTGGCCGCGATGAATGCGAACATCGTCGAACGCGTCACGCGCTTCGCGAACGCGAACAGCAACATTACGACGAGCGCTCCAAAGACCACGTCCAAAAAGCGCCAGCCCGCGGCGTTATCGCCATGTTGCAGTCCGCCGAACATCCACGTGGAAAGCGTGATCAAGAGCTTCGTCAGCGGCGGGTGCGTGCTTTCGTAGATGTACTGGCGTTTGAGATACTCTTCGGCCGCACGCGCAAAGTAGATCTCGTCGAAGATCTTCTCGGGCGGATACCAATACCGAATGTAAGACAACACGAACGACACCGCGCCCAAGCCCGCCATCAGCGCGTAGTCGAGCGGCCAGCGTAAGGCACACAGCGCCTCGCGTGGATCGAACCAATTGCGCACCACCGACTGCAGCGCCGTCCAGAGTTCGCCGATGTCGGGCCCGCTTCGTGCGCCCGCCGCCGGCGCGGCAGCAGCCTGTTCTTCGGCGGTCGCTCCCAAAAACACGTAACCGAGCCAGAAGAACACCGCCACGTTGAGCAGCGAGAGCCAGCGGGTGACTCCCGGAATCATGTCGCCGGCGTCGACACCCGGAACGTGGTTATCCATGACCCACAAGTAATGCAGCGAATATTCGAGGTTGCAGAACAGCGTGACGGAGAGGATCACCGCCGCGATCAGATAGCGCCGCGCGATCCACGACGTCGAAATCGTGAAGAGCAGCCCGTCGAAGAGGTAGCGCTCGTGCATGCGCGTCGAGAGCATGTAGAAGGCTAACGTCAAGAGCGCCGCGGCTTCCAGCAGGGCGCGTTCCGTGCGCAACTGCGCGTAGCGAACCAGAACGAGCACCGCCGCGGCCGCTACGAGCGCGATTCCCCAAATGTATTGCGGCAAGGAAAGCAGCGCCGGCCAGAAGGGCCAGGAGGGGAAACGGACGCTATCGTCTTGCCAGAAGCGGTTATGGATCGTCCAAAGATTGAACGCGTTGATCGAGTTGTACGCATAGACGCCCGCACCGTAGGCATACCGTTCGTACAGCCAGCGAAACGCATCGACGGGATTGAGGGCGGCGTGGAACGGCAGGCTCGCGAGATACGCCAGCACGAGCGCCGCACCCATGCCCAGCGCCGTCGCTCCCAAACGCAATGGCCGGCGCTCCGCCGGTGCGACGAATGCGAACGTCAAGAACAACGGCCCGAGTATCGCCGCTTGCGGCTTGATCAAGATCGAATAGCCGAGCGCCAACCACGCCAGCACGACGAAGCGCCGGGCGCGCACCGGGTCTGCGTCGTTGGATTCCAGCAAAAGCCACACGCCGAGCAGCGCCAAACCGCCCGCAATCGAGTCGACTTGTCCCCACGAAGCGGAAATGAAGATCGCCGCGGGGTTGAACAAGTAGAATGCCGCTACGCCGAGCGCCCAGCGCGTCGATGCGAAACGCCGGACGATGGCAAACAAGACGACGGCGTCGACCAGGTCCATCAAGATGGCCGGCAGCTTGACGAACGCTTTCAGAATCGCGTATCCGCCGTCGACGTGGGCGAACGGCGCATAAAGATGGCCCACGATCCACAGCACGTAAAAATATCCCGGAGGATAGTCCGCAAACCCGGCGCTGGAATAAAATTGCGAGAACGGATGCGAGGCGAGCGTGAGCGCCCAGCCTTCGAACGACTGCACGTCGTTGCGAAAACCGTCGTTTCCGATGAACAGAATCCGAACCACAAACGCCGCCGCCAGCATCAGCCAGAGGACGACGCGAAAATCGGCCGCCGATTCGACCGCGCGCTGAGCTTTGGCGCTCGAGGCGCTCATCGATGGACCGTTTCGCGGTCGATGGGCGGCAACGACGAAAGCAAGAACTCGCGGACGCCGCCGGTGGCGGTGCGCTCGACGACCGAAAGATGTTGCGCGGCGGCGCGATGCGCTGCGTCGCGCGCTCCGAGCACGTCCAGCGCTCGAATGACGCCGGCCACCGCCGCGTCGTCGGGTTCTTTCGCGCGGTACGCGGCCAACACCGCATCGCGCGCCTCACTCGGCGATTGCGCGAGGGCCCACACGATCGGAAAGCTCTTCTTCTTGCGCACGATATCGGCGGCCGCCGTTTTCCCTGTCGCGTGCGCGGAGGCCCAAATGCCCAAAACGTCGTCGTTGATTTGGAACGCGATCCCGTAGGAACGTCCGAGCTCGTAGTACTCCAGAACCGCTCGTTCGGATGCGCCCGCACACCGCGCGCCCAGCGCGCAAGCCGCGGCAAAGAGCGCTGCCGTTTTTCCCTCGATCATCCGGAGATACATCGCCTCGTCGATCCGCTCGTCCGTTTCAAATCCGATGTCGAGGCTCTGTCCTTCGCACATCGCCAGATTTGCCTCGTGCAGACGGCGCAGCATCATCGCGACGCGCTCGGCGGGATGGCGGTCGCTGGCCCGCGCGAGCGTCAAGTAGCTGAGCGCGCACATCGCGTCGCCGGCGTTGATCGCTTGCGCGTCGCCATAGCGGACCCACAGCGTTTCACGGCCATGACGGAACCGATCGCGATCCTCGATGTCGTCGTGAACGAGCGAGTAGTTGTGCAAAATCTCGATGGCGGCCGCGGCATCGAGGGCGTCGTCGAGCGTCGCACCTTCTTGAAGGGCCACCGTCATCAATAAGTGCGGCCGCAAACGCTTGCCGCGGCGGCGCGGGCCCTCTTTGTAGCCGAAATGATAGAGCAGCATATCGGCAATCAATTCTGATCCCCGATATCCGCTAATCAGACGTTCGAGATGTTCCTCGAAGCGGTCCTCAAACGAACTGACGACTCAGCGCCTCCATGCGAGCGGCGACGTCGTCGACGAGCCATCCCGGAGTCGACGCGCCGGACATAAGCCCGGCAACTTTCACGCCGGCGAACCACGCAGGATCGAGCTCGTCGGGACCTTCGATGTGATATGCGCGCGCGCCGTTGTGTTCGGCGAGCTCTGCCAGGTGCTTGGTATTCGCCGATGTCTTGCCGCCGACGACGATCATCACCTCGACGCCTTTTGCCAACTCGAGCGCCTCAGCTTGGCGATTGTGCGTATCCGTGCAAATCGTATTGACGGCACGGACTTCATAATATTTCGCGGAAAGCGCGCGTACGATCTCGGTGAACCGCTCCCCCGAATAGGTGGACTGCACCACGACGCCCACGCGGCTGGCACGCGGCAGCTTTTCGATATCGTCCACGCCTTCGATGCACCACGCTCCGGGAACGTGGCTGAGCGTACCTTTGACCTCGGGGTGGTGAGGATCGCCCACGACCACGATTTTGTAACCGTCGGCTTTCAGCTTCTCGGCTTGCACGTGAATCTTCGTCACCATCGGACACGTCGCGTCGATGATGTTGAGATTTTTCTCTTTGGCTTTTTCGAAAACGTCTACCGGCAAGCCGTGCGCGCGCACGAACAACGTCCCCGAGTCGACGTCGTCGATCGACTTGGCGTCTTTCAGGCCCTTGGCCGCCAGGGAAGCGACCATCTGCGGGTTGTGCACCGGCTGTCCGAGCGTCGTGACGTTGCTCTCACGCTCGACCGCTTCTTCGGCCTTCTTCACCGTGATGGCCACGCCGAAGCAGAACCCCTGAGTCTTAGCTTTTCGAATTTCCAACCTTTAGATTCTCCGCCAATGCAACGATCTGCGCCATGACTTCAGCCGTGAAGTTCTCCATCTCTTCGCGCGTGGCTTTCCGGTCCGCCGGAAGCGCAAGCGCGGGGCCGAAGGCCACTTTGACCTGATGGAGCTGCGCGGCCTTCCCCGACCCCCAGACGCAGGCCGGAACGACGGGCGCCTTTCCGAGCGAGGCCAGCAAGGCCACGCCGGCGCGCGCTTCGCCCTCCCCCTCGCGTACGCGCGTCCCCTGCGGAAAGATGCCGACGGCGCGACCTTGCCGCAAGACCTCGACCGAGCGCTTGATGCCGGCCGTCGCGCTGGCTTTTCCTCGTTCCACCGGATACGCGTAGACCGCGCGAATCGCCGCGCCCAACACCGGAATCCGGAAGAGCTCGGCTTTCGCCATGTACGAGAGCGGGCGCGGACACGCGACACCCAGCGCGACCGGATCCAGGTACGATGCGTGATTGCACGCTACGATCAGCGGCCCGTCGAGCGGAACGTTCTCCCGGCCGTACACGCGAAACCGCCACAGCGCCAACATCGGCGGGAAAAGCAGGCGCGCCGCAAAGTCGTAGAGCGTCACGCCGTTGCCGCGGATTTGACGCGGCGCACGATTTCGTCGGTGACGTCGTCCGCGCTCAGCGAACTCGAATCGATTTCAACGGCGCCGGGCGCGACGCGGAGCGGCGACGTGGGACGTGTTTGATCGAGAGCATCGCGCTCGGCGAGCTCTTGGGCGAGCCGGTGGACGTCGACGTCGATGCCCTTGGCCTGCAGCTCCGCGCGGCGCCGCTCGACGCGCGCCGGCAGTGAAGCGGTGAGATACACTTTGAACGGAGCGTCCGGTAAGACGACGCTTCCAATGTCGCGACCCGCCATCACGACCGGCCCGCGCGAAGCGATCGTGCGCTGTTGCTCCACCATCTTTTCGCGCACGAGCGGATGCGCCGCAACGATGGAAACCGCGGCGGTGACCTCGCTCGACGTCAGCTCCGGACCGAGCTCGCGTTCCCCCGCGAAAACGCGATAGCCGCTCGCGCTTTCGGCATCGAGCTCGACGCGAACGGGGTACTGTTCGAGCAACCGCAAGAGCGCGTGTTGATTGTCGAGGTCGATTTCGTTGCGAAGCGCCAAATGCGCGAGCGCGCGATACATCGCGCCGGTGTCCAGATATAGGAATCCGAGGCGGCGCGCTACGCTGCGGCCGACGGTCGTCTTGCCCGAAGCGGCCGGTCCGTCGATCGCAACGTGTGGAAGTACGCGCGTCACAGGCCGCGCAATTCGCGCGAGGTGCAAAGACTCCGCTCGCAAAAGGCCCGCCCATGGCTAAGGCACGCACGCTGTTCTTTTGCGGTTCGTGCGGTTTCGAATCGCCGCGCTGGCTGGGTCGCTGCCCGGCGTGCGAAACCTGGAACTCGTTCGCGGCCGCCCCGGCCGCGCCGAAGGGCGCCGCGGCGCGCGCCGTCTCCGGCGGCACCGCGGTGCCGGTGCGTCTGGCCGACGTACAAGAAACCGCCATCGCGCGCATGTCGAGCGGAATTCGCGAATTCGACGCGGTGCTGGGCGGCGGCATCGTCCCCGGCAGCCTGACGCTGGTCGGGGGGCCGCCCGGTGCGGGAAAGTCGACGCTCGTCTTGCAGCTGGCGTCGTTCGTAGCGGCTTCGGGAGCACGCGTCGTGTACGTGTGCGGAGAAGAATCGCCCGCGCAAATCACGCTGCGGGCCGCGCGCGTGCACGCCGATCGCGAAATCCTCGTCATCGCCGAAACGAATTTGCGGGCAGTGCTCGACGCCCTCGAACGCGAGACGCCAGCTCTCTTGATCGTCGACTCCATTCAGACGGTGTGGCTTCCCGAGTCGGAGAGTTACGCCGGCAGCGTCACCCAAATTCGGGATACGACGCAAGTATTGATGGAATTCGCGAAGCGCCGCGGATGTGCGGCGTTCGTGGTCGGCCACGTTACGAAGGAAGGGGCGATTGCGGGGCCCCGCATTCTCGAACACCTCGTTGACACGGTGCTCTACTTCGAAGGTGACACCAACGGCGAATACCGGATTTTGCGCGCGTACAAAAACCGCTTCGGCAGCGTGGACGAAATCTGCGTCTTCTCGATGCATGCCGACGGCCTACACGAGGTCGCGAACCCCTCCGACGTCTTTCTTTCCGGGCGCGGCGAGCGCCCGAGCGGCTCGTGCGTGGTGGCCAGCATTGTCGGTTCGCGTCCGGTTCTGGTCGAAGTGCAAGCGTTGGTCGGTGAAGCCGCGTACGGAACGCCGCGCCGCCTCGCGGCGAATCTCGATCCGCAACGCCTGGCGATGATCGTCGCGATTCTCGAGCGGCGCGTCGGAATGAATCTCGGCACGCACGACATCTACACCTCGGTGGCGGGTGGTTTGCGCGTCGTCGAACCCGCCGCGGATTTGGGCATCGCGCTGGCAATCGGTTCGGCATTTCGCGACGTCGCCTTGCCGGCCGACGCCGCCGCATTCGGTGAATTGGGCCTCTCCGGCGAACTGCGCACCGTTTTGGCGGAAGGGCGACGCGAAGGAGAATGCCGCAAGCTCGGATTTCGAACGCTCTTCACCCCACGCAGCCAGCGCGACATCGTGCACGCAATCGACGCCGCATTGCGGAGATGAAACTCTTCGAGAGCGTTCCGAACATCTCCGAAGGGCGCAATCTCGAAACGATCGATGCGTGCGTACGGGCGGCCGAACAGTGCGGCGCCCTCGTGCTCCATCGAACCAGCGACCCCGTCCACAATCGCAGCGTGCTCACGCTCGCGGGGAGTCGCGAGGCCCTCAGCGATGCCGGCGTCGCAATGGCGGGGGCCGCCATGGAGCGCATCGACTTGCGCACGCACCGCGGCGTTCATCCGCGTATCGGTGCGCTCGACGTCCTTCCCTTCGTGCCGTTGCGCGAAGCGACGCTCGACGAAGCGGTGGCGCTCGCACGCGAGACGGCCGGCCGGATCTGGGACGCGCACCGCATCCCTTCCTTCTTATATGGGGCCGCGGCAAGCACGCCGTTGCGCCGAAACCTCGCGAGCATTCGCGCAGGTCAATTCGAGGGACTCGACGCGCGCTTTTCGCGGCCGCAGTGGCGTCCCGACTTCGGCGATCCCCGTGCGCACGCGACCGCGGGCGCCATTGCCGTCGGCGCGCGTGACATTCTCGTGGCATTCAACATCGAGCTGAAGACCGGGGAGCTCGCCATCGCAACGCGCATCGCGCGCGAAATCCGCGAACGCGATGGTGGATTCCGCACGCTCAAAGCCCTCGGCTTGCGATTGCGCGACGATCTGGTTCAAGTTTCTCTCAACGTGACCGACTTCCGCGCGACGCCCCTCTACCAAATCGTCGAGGTCGTGCGGCGCTTGGCCGAGCGCGACGGCGTGGGCGTACATCGCTGTGAATTGATCGGGTGTTTGCCGTTGGAAGCAGTGCAGACGAGCGCCGACTACTACCTGCAACTCTAGGAGCCTGCACGTACTTCACACAATAACGAGCCCATGAAGCGATCCACGCTCTCCGCCACCTTGGCTCTCGTCTGCACGTTGCTGTCGCTGCCGGCATCGGCTGAGTCCAGCGACGCGCTCAGCGCGCAACCACCGGTAGCGATCCGCACGCTGTCGAACGGTTTGCGAATCGTCGTCGTCGAGGATCATGCAGCGCCGGTCGTCAACACGGGCGTTTGGTATCGCTTCGGATCGTTGTACGAGACGCCCGGGAAAACCGGCCTCGCTCACGCGCTCGAACATATGATGTTCCGCGGTACGCCCGAAATCTCGGCCAGCGGTCTCGACGATATCGTCGCGCGCATGGGCGCGCAGATGAACGCCGAGACGACGTACGACTACACGCATTTCTTCTTCACGATGCCCTCGGATAAAGTCGGCGTGGCGCTCGCGATCGAAGCCGATCGCATGCAGCATGCGTCGCTCGCGCAGGCCGAGTGGAACGTCGAACGCGGCGCGGTGCTTTCGGAAATCGACGACGACACGACGTCGCCGTTCTTCAGCCTGCTCTCGCACGTGCGCGAAGAGGCGTATCCGGGTTCGGCCGAAGGGCGCACGCCGTTGGGCAATCGTGCCGACGTTGCGAGCGCGACGTCGCACGATCTCGCGCGTTATTACCAGCAATGGTACGCCCCGAACAATGCGACGCTCGTCGTTACCGGCGATGTGAATGCAAGCTCGGTGTTCGCACTGGCGGAACGATACTTCGGGCGGATTCCACGCAAAACGCTTCCGTCGTTCCAACCCGGCCATCCGGATGCGGCGAGCGGGAAGGTCGCCGAGTCCTCGTTTCCATTCCCCTTTGAAGTCGTCGACATCGCCTACGCCGTGCCGGGCGATACCGAGGCCGGCGAACCGGCGATCAGCGTGCTACAAGGCCTCATAGAAAACCCACGCGCGCCGTTTTATCGCGCGCTCGTCGAAAGCAACGTTGCCCTTTCCCTTCAAACGAACGAAGACACGCAAATCAAAGGCGGCCTGTTGCACGTGTACTTGGTCTTGAACCCCGGGCGCACCGCGGATGAAGCTTTGGCGATCTTTCAAAACACCATGGATCAGCTGCTGAAGAACGGCTTCGATCCTTCGCTGGTGCAGGACGCGAAGCGCGACGCGATTTCGGAGCGGATTCTCGATACCGATTCCATCGACGGGCTCGCGGATTTGGTCGGCTACACGTACGGCGTCGTCGGCGAACGCGTCGCCGACGAAGATGCGCGCTTGGCGGCTCTCACCCCGGACCAAATCATCGAAACCGCGCGCACGTATCTGCGCACGCCGACCGTAGTCGGGCATTTGCGTCCCGACGCGAAGCCGCCCGCGGGCAGCTCGCAAAAATCCAGCGCGAGTGCCGAGGACGATTTCAGCTCGCGCGTTCCGAGCGGCAAGATCGTCATGCCGGCCGAGATCGCGCGAGAGGTGCGTGCTCCGACGCAAGTCCGCAGCAAGCTCGATCCGGTCATCTTCAAGCTGCCGAACGGCTTGACCGTCGCATTGCAAGAACGGCACGATCGCCCGACGATTCTCGTCACCGGGATCATCGATTCTTCCCCGGCATTCGAACCGGACGGGAAATCGGGCATCGCATCCCTAGCTTCAGACTTGGCCAATTTCGGCGGTCAAAAATACGATTTCGATCAGCAGCGCAAAGTCACCGACGAACTCGGGGCGGTGCTCACGCTCGGCGAACGGTTTACGGCGCGCGGCTTCACGAAGGACCTCGGCACACTGCTGGCCGTGCTGGCGGACGGCCTGGAGCATCCGACGTTTTCCGAGCCGTACCTTTCGCAAGAGCGCGAGCAGCAAGCGAACAGCGTTGCACAGGAACAGGCGATTTCCGGCCAGACGATCGATCGCGACTATCTTCAGCTCTTACTGGCGCCGGGCGATCCTGCCTTGCGCTTTCCGACGCAGGCGCAAATCGAATCGATCACGCGTGCCGACTTGCTCGACTACCAGCAACGGTACTGGCGCCCGGACTTGACGACGATCGCAATTGTGGGCGATCTCACCCCGGAACAAGCGCGCAGCGCCGTCGAGGCTGCGTTCGGCTCGTGGCCTGCAAACGGCCCGACGCCGAATACGACGCAAGCGCCGCTGCCTCGAGCGCACGGCGCACACGCGTTCGTCGGAACGGACGCAAGCGAAGTTTTCATCCAACTCGGACAGCCGGCACCGTCGCGCATGAATCCGGATTACGACGGTTTCACCTTGATCAATCAGATTTTGGCCGGATCGGGATCGTTCGAATCGCGCCTGCTGAGCGAAATGCGTCAAAAGCGAGGCCTCGTCTACAGCGTCTCCAGCAAATTCGAAAGCGACCGCGACCGTGGCAACCTCACGGTGACGCTGCAAGCGCGTCCGCAAACGGTGGCCTCGGCGGTTCGCTTCGTGCGTTCGCAACTCGTACGATTTCAACGCGAACCCGTCAGCTCGACCGAGCTGAGTGAAGCAAAAGGGCGCCTGATTTCGGCCGCATTGCTGGCCGAGGCGTCGCCGGACAGCCAAGCCACGGAACTGCTCAATATCGTGCACTATGGGCTCCCGCACGACTACTACGGGACCTTGGCCGAGAGGTATGCGAGAATATCGCCCGCCAATCTCCAGCGGACCGCAGAGCGTTCCTTGCACCCGAACGATCTCATCGAGATCTATGCGGGCCCACCGGGCCCATGGTCGGAAAAAGGTTTGCTCCAAAGCCGCTAACGAGGAACCCATGACGACCACGCAAGCCCGAGCCAACACGTTCGAAACGATCGATCCGTCGAACGGCGGCCGCCTCGAACTCCTGGAGTACACATCGCAGGCGGAGCTCGATGCGTCGCTGGACCACGCCGTCGCCGCTCAGCGATCGTGGCGAACGTCGTCGTTTGCGCAGCGAGGCACGCTCTTCACCTCGGTGGCGCGCGTGTTGCGCGACGGCTCGAACGATTACGCACGGACGATCGTTCGCGAGATGGGTAAACCCATCGCGCAGGCGCGCGCGGAAGTCGAGAAGTGTGCCGCGACATGCGAGTACTTTGCCGCGCACGCCGCGCGGTTCTTGGCCGACGAACCGGTGGAATCGAATGCGACGCAGAGCTACGTGGCCTTTCGGCCGCTGGGCGTCGTGCTCGCGGTCATGCCGTGGAACTTTCCGTTTTGGCAACTCTTTCGCGCGGCCGCACCCGCGATGATGGCGGGCAACGCCATGGTGCTCAAGCATTCTTCCAACGTTTCGCGCTGCGCGCTCGAAATGGAAGAGATATTCAAACGTGCCGGAGCGCCCGTGGGACTCTTTCGGACGATCTTGGTAGCGGGGAGCAACGTCGCGCCGATCATCGCCGACGAGCGCATAGCGGCGGTCACGCTGACCGGAAGCGAAGGAACGGGCGTGGCGGTTGCCTCGACCGCCGGAAAGCACCTGAAGAAATCGGTGCTCGAGCTGGGCGGATCGGATCCGTTCATCGTCTTGGCCGACGCACGCATCGAGGATGCGGTCAAATTCGCGGTTCGGGCGCGTTTTCAGAACAACGGTCAGAGTTGCATCGCCGCGAAGCGCTTCATCGTGGAGGCGAGGCGGTACGACGAATTCGTGGAGCGCTTTGCGAAAGCCAGCAGCGAACAAATTGTTGGGAATCCAATGGAGGACGCCACCCAAATCGGCCCCATGGCGCGTGACGATCTGCGCGGCGACTTGCGTAAGCTGCTCGACGAATCAAAAGCCAAGGGCGCACGCATTGCGACGGGCGGTGGGGCGATCGATCGCAAAGGGTTCTATTTTGAGCCGACCGTGGTCGCCGACGTCGACGACACGATGCCGGTTTTTCGCGAGGAGACGTTCGGGCCCGTCGCGGCGGTCGTTCGCGCGAACGACGCCGAACATGCGGTGGCGCTCGCCAACGATTCGAAGTACGGTCTCGGTGCAAACGTGTGGACCGAAAATATTGCACGCGCCAAAGAAATGGCGACGCGCATCGAGAGCGGTTTGGTGTTCATCAACGGGATGGTGGCCAGCGACGCGCGTCTACCGTTCGGCGGGGTGAAAAAGAGCGGTTTCGGCCGCGAGCTGAGCAGCTTCGGCATCCGCGAGTTCGTCAACGTGCAGACCGTCTGGGTCGGTCCCGAGCGCGTTCCCACGAAGGGCGCCGACGCCGAGTAGCCTCGCCCGATTGTATCACTGCCTTGACACAAACTCACCCTTTGTGTTAGGTTGTTAATACAATGGATGAAGCATTCTTGCGTTATCTTCGCGACGGCATCGCGATCTTCTACGTGCTGTTTGGGTTGTTCTTTGTCTGGAAGCGTCCCGATTTCGGGTTGGCCGCTCCCGGCTATTTTAAGAACCTCAAGACCGACGCGGCAACAAAGGAACGTGTGGAGGCCGCGCTTCTGCGAAGGACGAGACTCCAGCTCAAAAGGCCGGCCTATCCGGTGATCATTGGCGTCGCGCACATAGCGCTCGGTGCGCTTCTCCTCGCCGGTCTTATCCCG
>JAFAIW010000050.1 GCA_019236495.1 Vulcanimicrobiota bacterium
CACGCACCTCGATTTCCGCAAATCTTCCGGCCAAGCGCAACACCATGCCGCGCATTCCGCCGTCGCCCACGAGCAGATTCGAGCCGCTTCCCAAGACGAACCACGGCATGCGGCGGCGGCGCACGAAATGCATCAAATCGGAAAGCCGGCCCTCCGTGCGCACGACGATGCAGGCATCCGCCGGTCCGCCGACCTTCCACGAGGTGTACGGCCCGAGCGGGTCGTCGAAGCGCGCGTCTTCACCGAAGAGCTCCCGCAGCTCTTGCCGGTCGCGTTCAGAAAGAAAACTCTCGAGCGATGCGATCATCGCGCCGCCCGCACGGGGGCCAGCGCCTGTGCCAAACGCGCCGCGCTTTCGGTGATCGTGCCGGCTCCCAGCATGAGCACCAGCGCACCTTGCGGCGCCCGCTCCAGCAGCATCGGTACCAGCGATTCGACGTCGGAAGCGTAGCGAACGTCGATGCCGCGTGCGGCGAGTGGATGTCCGATCGCTCGCTCCGAAACGCCGGGAATCGGCGCTTCCGCGGCAGCATAAATCGGCGTCAAAACGACGCTGTCCGCTCCGGCCAAAGCATCCGCGAACGCGTCCGCGAGATACGCTGTTCGCGTAAAGCGGTGCGGTTGAAACGCGACGACGAGCGGGCCATTGTGGTAGCGGCGCGCGGCGGCAATCGTTGCGCGCACCGCGGTTGGATGATGCGCGTAGTCGTCGACGACGGTCATCCGCGCGGTCGACGCCAAGACTTCGAAGCGCCGGCGTACCCCGGCAAATGCGTGCAGGGCTTCGGCCAGCGCGCCAAAGGGAATCCTCAGCACGCGGCCGGTGGCAAGCGCGCCGAGTGCATTGACCACGTTGATCTCGCCGGGAACGCGCAACTCGATCGTGCCCAAACGCTCCGCGCCCTCGAATAGCTCGAACGACGAACCCAATCCCACGTGGCGTACGTCCACGGCACGCACGTCCGCATCGCGTGAAAGCCCGAACGTCAGCGTGCGGGCACGTCGCGCTCGCGCCGCGAGCGCCGCGCTATATGGATTGTCCGCGCCGACAATAGCCGCACCAACGTCAGGCAATTTGTCGAGAAACCGCCCGAAGGCTTTGCAGAGTTCCGGAAAATCCGCGTCGCTCGCAATGTGATCGTTCTCGATGTTGGTGACCACGCCGATCGCGGGCGTGAGCGACATGAACGACCCGTCGGATTCATCGGCTTCCGTGAGAAACCACTCGCCGCCGCCATCGCGCGCGTTCGTCGCCATTGCGGTGACTTCACCGCCGACGAGCATCGTCGCATCGAGATTCGCGTGCAGGAGCATGGTTGCCACCATTGCCGTCGTGGTCGTTTTTCCGTGCGTGCCCGCGATTGCAATGCCGCGACGTCCGGCCATCAAGCGCGCCAGCATCTCTCCGCGCTTTACGATCGGCACGTGCGCTTCGAGCGCGGCCCGATATTCGGGATTGTCGACTTCGATTGCCGAGCTAGCGACCACCGTAGTGGCCGAGCCGATATTTTCCGCCTGATGTCCGATCGCCACCCGCGCGCCGGCAGCGCGCAACTGCATCGTGGTAACGCTTTCTCGCGAATCCGAACCGGAAACGGATTGTCCGCGTGCCAGCAGAATGCGTGCGATCGCACTCATGCCGATGCCGCCGATTCCGATGAAGTGGACGGTTTCCGGCTGATTCACGGCTCGATTCTTTCGCATCGCTGCGCGTCTTACCCGCGCACCAACACGGCGACGCGCTGCAGGATCGCACTGGTAGCGTCGATTGGGGCGAGCGAGCGCGCGGCGCTGCGCATTGCGTCGTAACGTTCCGGCGCCATGGCAGCGTGTACGGCGTTCCACAGCGTTTCGCCGGTTAAATCCGCGTCGTCGAGGACGTCCGCCGCCCCGGCGTCTGCGAAAACCTGTGCGTTGACGCGCTGGTGATCCTGCGCCGCGTGAGGATACGGAACCAGCACCGCCGGAAGGCCCAGCGCTGCCAGCTCTCCCAAAGTCGATGCCCCGGCGCGGCTGACGACCACGTCGGCCATTGCATACGCGTCCGAAAGGTCGTCCAGATACGCGACGGCGGCAAAGTCGTTCTTTCCCGCGAGTTCGCGCTGCTCGGCGGCCATCACGGCGTAGTCACGTTCTCCGGTCACGATCAGGAGTTGCCATCGATGGGGCAGGGCATGCGTCTTCAGCAGCGCGAGAACTGCCTCGTTGATCGAACGCGCACCTTGACTGCCGCCCATCACGAGCAAGGTCCGTTTCTGGGGGTCGAGACGCAGGCGCCGCGCCGCTTCTTCGCGATTGCGCGCGTCGTTCAACGCAGCCCGAACGGGGATACCGGTAACGATGTAGCGTTTCCCGAACGAGGCGCGCGCCGCTTCGTACGCACCCCACACTTCGTCGACGAAGGGCGCGACCAGCTTATTCGCAAGCCCCGGGTGCGCGTTGATTTCCAGCAACACCAGCGCCGATTGCAACAAGCCGATGGAACGCATGGCGCGCGCGGCGACCACTACCGGAAAACATACGTATCCGCCGCTGGCGACGATCAAATCGGGGCGTTCGGCCGCGAGCGCGCGCCAGGCCGAATGGATACCCGAGAGATTCTTCCATATTGCGGCTGCCACGCCGAGCGGATTGCGCGCCAGCGGCGCGCTCGGGATGTCGACCAGCGGATAACCTGCGGCCGGAACGATGCGCGCTTCTAACCGATCGGCCGTTCCATAGAACGTTACGTGCGCGCTTGGATCGGCCGCGCGCAGCGCGTTTGCGATAGCAATCGCCGGATAGAGATGGCCGCCCGTGCCGCCACCCGCGAAAACCGTTTTCATCGGCGGTTGAACCAGCGTAAACCTTGGGCGTGCCCGTCCGAGGTTGCCAACATTTCGTCGCGCCCACCTGGATACGTTGCGAGGCGAGTTTCGTATGCCGTGCCGCCATATTCCATCCGCAGCCATGCAAAGGGTGCGGTGCGCTTCGAGCGCTGCGCGCAAGCGACGATGGTCGTTTCGAGCGCCGCGCGAGCCTCTTTCGACATGTGCTCCATCGTGACCGAATGCATGAGGACGCACACCGAACCGCCCAACGGATGCACGCGGTCGCGAATCCACGTCACCGCATCCGCGCTATCGACGTCGGCCGGATTTTCGCGCGCAAGTTCGATTGCAGCGCGCAACCGCGTGACGCGATCGGTCTGATCGGCCCATACGAACGACAACAACTCCAAGCAGTCGTCTCGATCGTGGGGATCGAGAGGCCGCACGTCGCAACCTCGGCGTTCGGTCAACGACAGCGGCGCGTCGAGGTGTCGCGGACGACCGCTCAGGGTGCGATTGTTCAACACCACGCGCGAAGCGGGGTCGCCCCACGCCCAGCGCAATCCCACGTACCGAAACCGGTCCAGCCGCAAATTGAGTCCGGCACTGGAGCCGATTTCGAAAACGCGCATCGGCAGATGCATCAACGCCGAAAGCTCCAGCAGCCCGGCCCAGAGCGGCAACGCGCGGGCTACTTCATTCGTTTGCGGAGTGCGGCGAAGTAAAGCGATCGCGCGCGCAGGTTCTTTTTCGAAAAGCTCGCGGGCGGCCGCCCATGCGCCCTCGGCGTTTCCATCGCCGCCGGTGGAGGGCAGATGCGCCGCCAGGGACGGCGACGTTCCATCGAGCGCGCAGTAGTGCATGGCCGCCATCAACCGAATTCCCGGCAGAGACAACGACGCGATTTCGGGTAGTGCGAAGAGGGTGGCCACCGGGCCGTCGGATTCCGCGTCGCGCGCGGCTGCGCGCAAGAGCTCGGCGTAAAGCGGAGATCCCATGATCCGGCATGCGCGACTCTGTTTCGCAAGGCGCTCGGCGAGTTTGGAACGCACGGCTATTGTGCGATGCGCCGATGCCGTCCGACGTTGATGATCAGCGCGGCTGCAATCAGCGAAACGACGAGCGAGCTGCCGCCGAACGACACGAACGGAAGGGGCACCCCCGTCACCGGCCACGACGACGTGACGACGCCGATATTCACAAAGGCTTGAATGACGATCATCGCCGCGCACCCGACCGCCAAGAAAAATCCAAAACGATCCGGGGCTGCGAGAGCTATGCGAATCGCCCGGTAAGCAATGATCACGAAGAGCGCGATGACGGCCACCGCGCCGATCAGACCGAGCTCCTCGCCGAGAATCGAGAAGATGAAATCGGTGTACTGCTCCGGCAAGTAAAAGAATTTGGCGCGCGACGCGCCCAAACCGACGCCGAACAATCCTCCGCTGCCGAGCGCGAGCAACGACTGGACGATGTGAAAGCCGTTGTTTTGCGGATCCTTCCAGGGATCGAGAAACACCAAGACCCGCGCCCGTTGATACGGTTTTGACAGCACCATCAGGACCGCGAACGGAACGGTCGCGGCAGCCACCATGAACAAATGCTCGAGTCGCGCGCCGGCGACGAACAGCATGGTGAAACCCGTGAGCGCGAGCAAGCTCGCGGTTCCCATGTCGGGTTCTTTCAACACGAGGACGATGGCCAAACCCATGGCGAGACACAGCGGAAACAGCCCGTTCACGAGCGAGCGAATGCGCTCGCCGCCGGCGCTGAGCTTGGCTGCGAGGAAGATCACGAGCGCGAGTTTTGCGAATTCGGACGGCTCAAACGAAATCGAACCGACTCCGATCCAGCGCCGTCCGCCGCCGACCATGACGCCCACGTGCGGCACCAAAACCGCGACGAGCCCGCCAAGGCTGAGCAGGAACAGCAGGGGAGCGCAACGCCGCAAGACGCTATAGTCGATCCGGTACGCCACGTACCCGGCGCACAATCCAACGGCCAGCCACAGAAGTTGCCGTTTCAAATAGTACGCCGCATCGCGATGCATGGCGTACGCCTCGGCGCTCGATGCGCTAAAGACCATCACGAGGCCGATGGCGACCAGCATCGCCACCGCCGAGAAAAGCACCGCGTCGGGCGGATGTGCGACGAACGCACGGCGCGCCGCGACGTCTTTGCCGCTCGAATCTCGCGCAAGCGCAGCGTTATGCATCCGCGGTTTCCCGCTGTGCGGCCGCCGCGGCGGCAAATCGTTCGCCTCGGTCCTCCGCCGAAAGGAACATGTCGAACGACGCGCAGCCCGGCGAGAGCAGCACGATATCGTTTCGGACGGCGCTGCTGCGCGCTTGTTGCACGGCGTCCTCCATCGACGAAGCCCGCAGCACCCGCGGACCGTCGATCGTCGCCGCGATTTCATCGGCGGCTTCGCCGATCAAAATGGCGAGCTTCGCGCGCGCCGATATCACGCGTCCCATCTCCGTGAAATCCGTGCCTTTGGCTTTACCGCCGGCGATCAGAATGACCGGCCGGTCGAACGAGCGCAAAGCCGCGATCACCGCTCCGGGATTGGTTGCCTTCGAGTCGTCGACGTACGTGACGCTCCCCTCGACCGGCACCACTTCGAGCCGATGAGCCATCGGACGAAAGCTCGCCACCTCCGGCGGCAACGCATCCGGCTCGACGCCTGCCGCGATCGCCGCCAGCATGGCCGCCATCGCGTTTTGCGCGTTGTGCACACCAAGCAGTGGAATGTCGGCACGTTTGAGCAACTCGCGTGGGCGATTTCCGTGGAGATCGGCGTAGAAAATGCTTTGACTTTCCAGAAAGAGCTGCGCCCGTTCGTGACGCTCGCCGGTTGCGAACCATAGCATGCGCGGCGAGGGTGCGGTTCGTTCCGCGAAACGATAGGGAAGCGCCGCCAGCCACTCGTCGTCGAGATTGCCGACGAACGTATCTTCGGCATTTTGATTTGCGAAGATGCGAAACTTCGCTTCGACATACTCTTCGATCGAAAAATACCGGTCCAGATGATCGGCGGAAATATTGAGAACCACCGAGACGCGGGGCTTGAACGAGCGAATCGTCTCGAGTTGAAACGACGAAACCTCCGCGACGACCCAGTCGGCGGCCGTCGCTTCGATCGCTTCGTAGATCAGCGGGTTACCGATGTTCCCGCCGACGCGTACCGTTTTTCCCGCGCTGCGCAGCAGATGTCCGATCAATGCGGTTGTGGTCGACTTTCCTTTGGTTCCGGTGACGGCGATGATCGGCGCCTTGCACAGTCTGTAGGCGACCTCGATTTCGCTGAAAACCGGCACGTCGATCGGCAAGGACCGCGCCACGGCGCTCGTGAGCGGCACCCCCGGCGAAATCACCGCAACGCCGAGCTTCGACGCGATCGTTCGAA
>JAFAIW010000080.1 GCA_019236495.1 Vulcanimicrobiota bacterium
AGCCCACGACGCAGGCCGTGCAGGCCCATGCGTTCGCACCTTCGGAGCGCCCCCAAATCCACAAGCGCGTCGCGAGCAGCAGTGCCGGCAACAATCCGCACAGCGGCAACGACCAGCGCGCGCCGAGCGTCCAGAAGGGCGCGACGAAGAGCTCCGATCCCGGCGGATAGCCCCACTCGGAAATATTCGTCTGCCAGATCGAATACGTCTGCGCCCACGTCGCGGCATTCGGCAAGTGGTAGGCCAGCGAATCGCCGTCGAGCACCGGCCGCACGAACTGCGGCACGGCGAGCGTCACGCACGCCGCGAGCGCGACCGCGAGACCAAACTCGACCGGCTCGCATGTGCGAAATCGCGCGAAGCGAAACCGTAGCCCGAGCAACAGCAGCGCCGACGCCCCGCACGTCCACCACGCGAGCGCCGCGGCAAAGCCGAGCACGAACGGGATGGCGATGCCGACGATGAGCGTCACACGCAAGCGATCCGCCACGTCGTAGCGTTCGTGCAGAAACAACGGCGCGGAAAACCACAAGAAGCCGATCCATACGAGCCCAGCGATCGCGCTTCCGAGGCCGACCCACATGGCGCGGCCTTTCACGGGGTTTTCGAGGTCACCTTCGAACGGGAAGCGGCATGGACGAACGCAATCCGCGCGACTTGCCGACCGAACCGTTCATGTATGAAGAAGACGAAGCCAAGGGCAATCGCGTCGCCGAAGAGCAAGAATTCGGACCAAGTTTCATGCCGCGAGGCGAACATTTTCATGACGATGAGTAAACGCCATGCGCTTTTTGCAGCGCTCCTTTGCGTTGCAACCCTCGCCCGGGCCGACGCGCAAACGGCGAGCGGGCCGCTACCGGCGTCGGCGTTCGCCTACGATGCGTCCAAGCCGCTCGACGTGCGCATTACCGGCGAAACGCAGCACGACGGAATCCTCACGCGGGAGATCACTTTCGCGTCGCCTTCCGGCCAGCGCATCCGCGGCGAGGTCCTACTCCCGAAGAATCCCGAGCATCGCGGTGCGGTATTGTTCGTGCATTGGCTCGGCGATCCGCCGACCACGAACCATACCGAATTCGCACGCGATGCAATGGTGGTGGCGCAGCACGGTTCCGTCGCGCTTTCGATCGATGCGATGTGGGCGCAGCCGGATTGGTACGAGAAGCTGCGTGCGCCCCAGACCGACTTTGCCAACTCGATTCGGCAAGTCGTCGATCTGCGACGGGCGCTTGACGTGCTGCTGGCGCAGCCAGGGGTCGACTCGGAGCGGGTTGCCTACGTTGGGCACGATTTTGGGGCGATGTACGGAGCGGTGCTGAGCGGCGTCGATCCGCGGCCGAAGTGGTACGTGCTCATGGCCGGGAACGCGAGCTTCAGCCAGTGGTACCTGTACGGCGCGCAGCCGAAAGACAAGGCGGCCTTCGTGGCGCAGATGGCGCAGCTCGATCCGGCGCACTATCTCGGACGGGCAACCGCCCGCGCCTTTCTCTTCCAATTCGCGCGGAACGACAAGTACGTCTCGGCGGACAGTGCGCGAGCGTTTTGGGAGGCGGCTCCCTTGCCCCGCGGCGTCTTCCTTTATGACGCCGATCACAGCTTGGCGATTCCGGCCGCGTTCGCCGACCGGATGGCGTGGCTCGAAGCCCAGCTCAATCCGAGCTCGTAAAAAAACAAAACACCCCGCTCGGTATCGAGCAGGGTGTATCGAAGAGCTTGCGAGCGCTACGCTAGCAGCGGTTCGCTACACAGCTATGCGCTGCCAAACCTCCGCCAACCGGGATGGCGTTGTGCAAACCTTGCGTGGTCGCGCCGTACGCGAGCGTTATGAGTAGGGCGGCGGCGAGTGCGAAACGCATGTGATCCTCTCTTCGGTACAACTATCCGCGGTCATGGTATCAGCCATAAGGCGAGCCTGTCATTAACTTTACGGTCATTTAACGCTCGCTGGGCAGCGGTTCCTGCGAAAGGGGGCCTGCCAGGCCGTTCCCATCCCGGCTAGCGGGGGGTCCCTTGCGGCCACTGCGGCGCTCTTTGAGGGTCTCGATGATCACGTAGAAGACCGGGATGATCGCCAGGTTGAGGATCGTCGAGACGATCATTCCGCCGAAGACGGTCGTGCCCAGCGAATGCCGGGTCACGGAGCCCGCCCCGGTCGCGATCACGAGCGGAACGACGCCCAAGGTGAAGGCGATCGAGGTCATCAGAATCGGACGAAGCCGCGTTTCGGCCGCCCGGCGGACGGCGGTGACGATGTCGTTCCCCTGCTCGCGCAGCTGATTGGCAAACTCGACGATCAGAATCCCGTTCTTGCTCGCGAGCCCGACCAGCATCACGAAGCCGACTTGCGAAAAGACGTCGACCTGACCGCGCTGGAACGTGACTGCCGTAAAGAAGAAGGCCTTCAACGCATCGAGGGGCTTCCAAAAACCGCCGGCCGCAAAGAATGCATCGAACGGAACGCGCGCGTTGATCGCGACGAGCGCACCCAAAAGCGCGAGCGGCACCGCCAAAAGCACCACGAACGGGTCCGTGAAGCTCTCGTATTTCGCCGAGAGCACGAGATACGTCACGATGATGCCGAGCAAGAAGATGATGGCCGCCGTTCCGCCCGACTGCTTCTCGTCGAGCGACAGTCCGGACCACTCGTAACCGACGCCCGGCGGGTCGACTTTCTTCGCGATGTTTTCCATCGCCGCCATCGCCTGACCGGAACCGTGACCCGGCGAGTTCGTTCCGTTGATCTCGAGGCTGCGGAAGAGATTGTAATGGTTGATGATCGGCGCGGTGATTTGCCGCGATTGCGTGACGAGCTGCGTCAGCGGCATCATCGCGCCGGACGCATTGCGCACGTACATCGCGTCGAGATCGGCCACGCGCGCCCGATACGGTGCGGCCGCCTGCACGTAGACGCGATAGGAACGGTTCTGATATGTGAAATCGTTCACGTACGACGAACCGAGAAAGACGCTCAATGTGCTGAAGATATCCGGCAGTGCCACGTGCACCGCTTGGGCCCGGTCGCGGTCGACGTCCATCTGCAACTGCGGACTGTTGATGCGAAAGGTCGTAAAGACGTTCGCTAAGGCCGGGTCTTGGTTCCCCAGGCCCATGTAGCCAAAGCCGGCTTGCATGAGCGCCGGCAGCCCGACGTCGCCGATGTCCTCGACCTCGAATTGGAACCCGCCGAAATTCCCCACGCCCTGCACGGCCGGCGGATTGAATGCGAACACCTGCGCGTTCGGGATCGTGAAGAGTTGCGGCTGCAGCCGGCCGAGGACGCTGTCCAGCGTATGGTCGGACCCGCCGCGCTCGCTCCACGGTTTGAGCTGCGTGAACATCAGGCCGCGACTCGGCGTCGAACCGCCGAAGGTGAATCCCGCCACCGCGAAGTTTGCGCGCACTTCCGGCATCGCCATCGTCATCGCGGTCACGCGCCGCGTCACGGCCACCGTCTGATCGAGCGATGACCCTTCAGGCAATTGAATGACGGTAATGAAGTAGCCCTGGTCTTCATTTTGGATGAACGCGCTGGGCGTGGACGTATACATCCACAGCAGGATTCCGAGACCCGCCAAGAATCCGCCTACCACTAGAACGCGCGCCGAAATCAGATGCGGCAGCAGCTCGTGATACTCGCGGCGCATCCATGCAATTGCAGCGTTGATCCGCTTGAAGAACCGAAAGCGCACGGTGCGCTGCCCGGTGATGAACAGCGCCGAAAGAGCCGGAGTCAGCGTCAAGGCGATGAATGCTGAGATTGAAATCGAGCACGCGATCGTCAGTGCGAATTGCTTATACAGCTGTCCGGTTGTGCCCGGGAAGAACGCGACGGGAACGAAGACCGACAGCAGCACCAGCGACGTCGCGATGACCGCGCCCGTGATTTCCTTCATCGCAAGAATCGCACCGGGTAAGGGCTTTTCTTTTTTCTCCTCGATGTAGCGCGAGATGTTCTCGATTACGACGATGGCGTCGTCGACCACCAGACCGGTGGCGAGCGTCATCCCGAACATCGTCAACGTGTTGATCGAAAAACCGAGGATCTTCATCAGCCCGAACGTCCCGATCAGCGAGATGGGAATCGTAATGGCGGGAATGAGCGTGGTTCGCCAATCTTGCAAGAAGAGAAAGATCACCAGAACGACCAGGATGATCGCGATCACCAAGGTTTTGATAACTTCGCGAATCGACTCGTTGACGAAATCGGTCGTGTCGAAGGCGACGGAATACTTGACGCCCGGCGGAAACTCTTTGGAGAGATCCTCCATGGCGGCGCGTACGCCTTTGGAGAGTTGGAGTGCGTTGGCCGACGAGAGTTGCAAGATTCCGAGGCCGATTGCGGTCCGCGGCTTTCCGTGGTCGGTGTCTTTCCGGGCGTAGGCGAGGTCGACGGAGTAGTCCTGAGCTCCGAGATCCACGTGCCCGACGTCGCCGAGGCGCACGAATCCGCCGTCCGGATTGGCGCGCAGAATGATGTTCTCGAATTGCTCGGGCGTGCTCAGACGCCCCACCGCGTTGACCGTGATTTGGTACGGCTGATTCTTCGGTGCCGGTTGCGCGCCGATCGCGCCCGCCGCCACCTGAACGTTCTGCGCTTGAATCGCAGCGACCACGTCGGCCGCGGTCACACTGTTTTGATTGAGTTTGAGCGGGTCGAGCCAAACGCGCATTGCGTACTTGCGCTCGCCGAACACGAAGACGTCGCTGATCCCCTGGAGTCGCTTGAGAACGTTCACCAGCCGGCGGTCCACGTAGTTGCTCATCCACAGCGAGCCGTACTGCGGGTTCGTGGACGTCATGCCGATCGCCATCGTAAACGTGCCGGAGTTCTTGCTGACGACGACGCCCGTTTGCTTGACCTCGTTCGGCAAGATGCCTTGGGCGGACTGAATGGCGTTCTGGACGTCGTTGGTCGCTTGATCGAGATCGCGCCCGAGGTCGAAGGTGCAGGTGATCGTGCTCGTTCCCGTATTGTCGCTGGTCGAGGTGATGTACCGCAGGCCCTGAACGCCGTTGATTGCCTGTTCGAGGGGAGTCGTCACCGACGACTCGACGGTCTGCGCGTTGGCCCCTATATAGTTCGCGGTGACCGTCACGACGGGCGGCGCGATCTTGGGATAATAGGCGATGGGGAGCGTCGGCATCGCGACCAGCCCGAAGAGGAGGATCATTGCCGCGCAGACGGCCGCGAAGATCGGCCGTTGAATGAAGAAGTTCTTGCCCAAGCGCCCTCCGTATCTGGGCCCAAAACCCCGGTGGGACGCAGGCGGTTGCCCTGCGCCACG
>JAFAIW010000207.1 GCA_019236495.1 Vulcanimicrobiota bacterium
CGCACCGCGACGCACACGGCTCCGTCTTCGCGGAGACGCGCGGTCACCGAGAACCATCCGCTGCCGACCAAATACGGATGTTCGATGGCGTTCGAAATTGCTTCACCCGCCGCCGCAATCATCGCAAACGTTCGCTCTTCGCTGAGCACATGCGTTTCGGCAAAACGCCGCAGGCATTCGCGCGCGATCGGTGCGGAGTGTCGTTCGGCCGGGAGCGAGAGATCGACGGTCGCGGTCTGCTCGAGCATGACCACGAGCACCGAGATGTCGTCTTTTTGTGCCGCGTCCACCACCGCACCAATAATCGCGCTCGCCGGATTCTCGGCAACGAGAAAGGAGCGCCGCCGCAACGCATCGGTCAGACGGCGCTCCGCCCGGAAGATGTCGCGATCGAATTCCAGGAGGCCGTCGGTGAAGAGCACGATCGTTGCCGTCGGATCGAGAATCGTTTCCGACGTGCGCGTCAGGGCGGTGTCGAAGAGCGCGCCGAGCGGCGTTCCTTCGACGTTCAGGGCGTCGACATGGCCGCGACCGTCGACCACGAGCGGAGCCGGATGTCCGGCGCTCGCGAAACGCAGCCGGCGCGTGCGCAAGTCGAGCGTTGCGAACAGTGCCGTCACCATCGTTTCATGGCCGTTGAGCGCGAGGACCGCATTCGCGCGTTCGAGCACCGCGTGCGGCTCGATGGCTTCGATCGCCGCGGTTCGAATGGCTTGACGCATCGCGCTCATGATGACCGCCGCACTCACTCCGTGGCCCGCAACGTCGCCGATCGAAAGGGCGAGCGTGTCGTTTCCCAGCGAGAAAGCGTCGTACCAGTCGCCGCCGACTTCCTCGCCGGTAACCGCGGAAGCGTACGCGGAATAGAGTCGTACGTTTTCGATCTGCGGCAGCACGGCGGGAAGAAGGGCGCGCTGCAGGGTGGTCGCGACGAAATGCTCGCGCTCGAAGAGCCGCGAGTGCGCGATCGCGATGCCGCCGCGTCTCGCGAATTCGGTGGCCATCGTCAAATCGAACGCTCCATAGATGCGATTCGGATCGTCCGACACGAGAGAGATCGTGCCGTAGACTTGCCCCTCCGTGCGCAGCGGGACGACCATCGCGGAGACGCCGAAGATATTGCGATAGGCGCCTTGATGATCCGGATCGGGAACGAGCGCTTCGAGCATCCACGGTTCGATGCGCGAGTAGATTTGCGAAACGCCGGTTCGCACCACCGCGGGCGGACCGACGTCGGCGGCTTCGTTGAGATGACTCCGTCCCACAAACCGTTGCAAGAGGTGATCTTTGCCGGCATCGCGGTGGTGCACGAGGCGCGTGACGAGACGCCCGGTTGGATCGACGACGTCGATTTGGCACCAGTCACACAGGGTCGGAACGCAAAGGCGCGCGATGCGCGCCAGCGTGGTGCGCTCGTCGAGCGTCGAGCCGAGCTCCTCGCTCGCCATCGCGAAAAACGTTTGCTGGCGTTCCGCGCGTTTTTGGCGGTCGATGTTCGTGGCGGTTCCGATCCAGCTCGTGACGTTGCTGTCGCCGTCGCGTACGGGAATCGAGCGAAAGAGAAACCAGCGATACAGGCCGTCGATCCCGTGGAAACGGCATTCGCCTTCGAAATCTTCTCCGCGTTCCAGGGCCTGCGCGCGTACCGGATAGATGCGCGCTTCGTCTTCCGGATGGACGAAGCGCGTCCACGAGAGCCCGCTGTTTTCCTCGGCCGTCAACCCGACGTAATCCAGCCAGCGCCGATTCGCATAGAGCGTGGTGCCGTCGGGGGCGTCCACCCAAACGAACTGCGGCATTGCATCCGCGATGAGACGGTATCGTTCTTCCGCGGCGCGCACGGCATCCAGCGCATCGGTCGCGCGGCGCTCCGCGGCACGGTGAAAGCTCGCGTCGATAAAGACGCCGATGGCCCCCGAAATGCCGTCTCCCGTCCTGAGGGGCCACGCGTACGCGAGAAGGTTGATCGTCACGCCGTCACGGCGCAGCAAATCGAAGCGGTATTCCGCAACTTCGATGCCGGTTCGCGCCGCAGTCTGCATCGGAAGACGATCCGCCGGAAGCTCAACGCCTTCGCGAAACGCGCGGAAGAGCGTGGGATTCGCCGACAGCGCCAGATTGACGTCGCCGCTCACCCCAAGCACGTCGCGAAACGCGCGGTTCGCGCGAATCGTCGTGCACATCGGATCCGATGAAACCGCGATCGGAATGGGGAGCCGTTCCAGCGCCTCGAGCAACTCGAGCGAATATGCTTCGAACGATCGATCGCTGCCGCGCAAGACCATAGCCGGAACTTCGACGTTCCGCAAAGATTCGCCGTTCGGTACGTGGTATGTGCCGGAAAATGCGAGCTTTTTTCCTGACGTTGCTCTTTTTTGCGGTAGGCGGCGCGCCCGTCGCGGCGGCCGAAGGCGCGGGGCCCTCACCCTCGCCCACCCCTTCCCCGGTGCCTTCTCCATATGCGCAGCTCAAGTTACGCAACCTCGGCCCGGCGACGTCCGGCGGGCGGCTTGCGGCGGTCGCCGGGACCGATCGCGATGCATCGCTCTACGTCGTGGGTTCGGCGGGCGGCGGCGTTTGGAAAAGCACCAACGGCGGTCAGGATTGGAAGCCGATCTTCGATGACGAGCGCGTTGCATCGATCGGATCGGTCGCGATCGATCCGCGGGATTCGAACATCATCTGGGTGGGCACCGGCGAAGCGAACCCGCGGAACGACGTCTCGCCCGGTGACGGCATTTACCGGTCGAGCGACGGCGGAAAAACGTGGGCCCACTTGGGTCTCGAGCAAGGCGCCGCAATTGGAGCGATTTCGATTGACCCGCGCGACGGCAACGTGGTGGTGGTCGCGGTCCTCGGCGATCCGTTCGCCGACAACGAGCAGCGCGGCGTGTACCGCACCACCGACGGCGGCAAGACGTGGGTGCGCGCGCTCTACGTCGATGCACAAACGGGAGCCTCGGATGTGGCGCGCTCGCCAAAAGATCCGAACGTGCTCTACACGGGCATGTGGCCGTTTCGCCGCACCGGCTGGTCGGTCGAAAGCGGAGGCCCGCAGGGAGGCTTTTACCGGTCCACCGACGGCGGTGCGACGTGGGAAAAGCTGAGCGGTAACGGATTGCCCGCGCCCCCGATCGGACGCATCGCCGTGGCGTTCGCCGCTTCGGATCCGCAACGGATCTATGCGATCATTCAATCGAAAGACGGAATTTTGTGGCGGTCGGACGACGGCGGGAAGAATTGGAAGCCGATCTCCGCCGACACCCTCATGGACGAGCGTCCGTTTTATTTCAGCCACATCTTCGTTGACCCGAGCGACGAGAATCACGTGTTCTCCGATTCCGTTCACTTGGCCGTGAGCCGCGACGGCGGAGCGAGCTGGCGCGTCCTGCACGGGATGCACGGCGACCACCACGCAATGTGGATCGCGGCCGACGGCAAGCGCATTATCCAAGGTGACGACGGCGGCGCGGCGCTCTCGTTTGACGGCGGTGAAACGTGGGAGTGGCGCAATACGATTCCGGTCGGCCAGCTGTATCATGTCGGTTTTGACCGGCGCACGCCATACCGCGTCTGCTCGCCGCAGCAAGACAACGGCGTGTGGTGTGCCGCGAACGATTCGCGCGAGCCGGCGCTCTATGCGAGTGATTGGACCTACGTCGGCGGGGGAGACGGCACGTACGTCATTCCCGAGCCCGGAAACGACCGGTATGTCTGGTCGACCAGCGGCGGCGGCAACAACGGCGGCGAGCTCGACATCTACGACGAGCAAACGCACCAAAGTTATGAGGGCTCGGCGTACTTACGCGACCAAAACGTCGTTCCGCCGGTGGACTTGAAGTATCGCTTCAACTGGGAGACGCCGATCGCGTTCGATCCATTCGATCCGCGCGTCGCGTACACGGCCGGCAACGTGGTGTTTGCGTCGTCGGACCGCGCCGCGCATTGGAAGGCCATCAGTCCCGACCTGACCCGCAACGACCGTTCGCACGAGATGATGACGGGCGGAATCACCCTGGAAGGCACGGGGGCGGAGACCTCCGAGACGATTCTCGCGCTCGTGCCGTCGGCGGCGCGACGCGGCATGCTGTGGGTCGGCACCGACGACGGTCTCGTGCAGATGACGCTCGACGGCGGAAAGCATTGGAAAAACGTTACGCCGCCGGGCATCGCGCCGTGGGGCCGCTTCGCTTCGATCTCGGCATCGACGCGAAACTGGCAGACGGCATATGCGATCTACGATCGGCATATGACGGGCGACCGCCGTCCCTACGTCTTTCGCACGGACGACGGCGGCCGCACGTGGCAAGCCCTCGCGGCGGGAATTCCCAGCGACGAGTTCGTGCGTTCGGTGCGCGAAGATCCGCGTAATCCGAACCTCGTGTACCTCGGCACGGAATTCGGCCTTTACGTGTCGTTCAATCGCGGCGCTCAGTGGGAGCGCTTTCAACAGAATCTTCCGCCGGTGTCGGTTCGCGATATCCAAGTGCATCCCGATGCGAACGACTTGCTGCTCGCAACGCACGGGCGGGCGATTTGGGTTCTCGACGATCTGACGCCGTTGCAACAACTGGGTCAAGCGCGCGCCGCGGGGACATACCTCTTTGCGGTGCGGCCGTCATATCTCTACGAGGTGCACGGGCGGTCGACCGGATTGTTGCTGCGCGGCGCCGGTCAAAATCCGCCGCAGGGTGCGATCGTGACGTTCTATCTCTCGCAACCGGCCAAAACGAATCCCACCGCGGAGATCCTGGATTCGCGCGGCCACGTCGTGCAACGCTTTACGAGCCATGAAGAGGACGGGAAGAACGTTCCGGATTTGAGCAATCAACGCGGCTTCAATCGCTTCTCATGGGATCTGACCGAAGAGAAGCCCGAGGCGTGGAAAGCTTCGCCGGACTGGAATCAATTCGACGAAGGCCCGTTCGTGGTGCCGGGCGAGTATACGGTCGTCATCACGGTCGACGGCCGCAGATTGCAGCAACGTTTCGAGGTACGTCGCGATCCGCGTGACACGTACGACGTCGCGGACCACGCTGCAACGTACGCGCTGCAGCACGCGCTTTTCGCGGACTGGTCGCGGATCGATGCGGCATTGAACCGCCTTTCGACGGTTCAGACGGAGGCAGCCGCGCGCAAAAAGGCTCTGCCGGCCGGGAGCGGTGCAGCTTTGGCGTCGACGCTCGATGCCGTCTCGGCACGCGCCGGGCAGTTGCAAGCGACCATCAGCTCCAATCCGCGCAACGATCAAGACAATGATTTCTTGATCGACGTCTTGCGGGAACGGGTTCAAGCACTGATCGGGGTCTTCGATACGTTTGCTCCGCCCTCGGCGGAGGAGCTGCGCGAAGCCGCGGATCTGCATGCGTTGACCGAGGCGCGATTGCGCGACGTTTCGGCCTTCATGGCGACCGAGGTCCGGGCGGCAGACGCGCAATTAGCGCGCGCCAACCTGCCGTCGCTCGAAACGACCACCGTCCCGATCGTGAAGCTCGAATCCGGTGCGGATGCATCCGACCGCCGCTAGTCGAAGCCGTGGGCAATGGTCGAGGTCTTCTGGCGGTACCGCGTGCACCCCATGCAGGCGCGGGCCTTCGAGGAAGCCTACGGCCCTCAAGGGCCGTGGGCGCGCCTGTTCGCCAAGCATGCGGGCTTCCGGCGCGTGCGCCTGTTCAAACATCGCGTCGATCCGCAGGTGTATTTGACGATCGACGTTTGGGATTCAAAGGCGGCTTGGGATGAATTCCGGCGAGAGCATCGCGATGAATACCATCAGCTCGACAAGCAGCTTGCATTGTTGAAACTCGAAGAGCACATGTTGGGCTTCTACGACGGCAGCGAGGAGTATCGAGCGCCGGCCGACGCCGACGCCTCAGTCTAGCAAAAAAGAAAGAGCGGCGAGGAAAGGACGGCAACCCCACCGCTCAGCTTGCATCGCCCACACCCACAGGGCCCAACACCCGGATCAAACGCTCGAGATGTCGATCGCCGTTTTCAACGGACGCACCACCGACGGCTGCACGAGGCGGATCAGCACGTCGATGATGTAAGAATCGAATTGCGTTCCACGATTGGAGCGCAATTCGTCGATTGCGGCCGAGACCGGCATTGCCGCTTGATGTGGACGGTCGCTGATCATCGCATGAAACGCGTCGGCAACGGCCACGATTTTCGATTCAACCGGAATAGCGTCGCCTTTCACGCCGTCGGGATAGCCTTTGCCGTCGATCCGTTCGTGGTGCATACGGACGCGCTTCGCGTGCTCTGCGAGTTCTGGAATCGCGCCGACAATCGAACCGCCCAGTTCGGGATGCGTGCGAACCACGGCCCGCTCCGCGTCGCTGAGCGAACCACCTTTGCGGAGGACTTCCTGCGGGATCCCAATCTTACCGATGTCATGCAGCAGCCCGCACTCTTTCGCCAAGCTGGTTTGTTGCGGGCTGAGGCCCATCGAGAGCCCGATCCGCGCGCACAGCGAGCTAACGCCGAGCGCATCTTGGTAAACGGCGCGATCGTAAGACAGGATCACCGCGGAGAGCGATTGCAGAACGCTGTCGCGATCCACGTGCTGGCGCTTACCGTTCGAGGCTGGTAAGGTGCGATTCCAGCGAGCGTTGAGAAACGCCGTTTCCAGCTCGACCGCGAGAATCGTGAAGTAGGCCGTGACGTCTTCGAAGCCCGGAAGGTCGTGGTGGCAGCTCTCGGTCATGACCGCGCAGCAGAGCGAGATCAATCGAGAAGACTCGCTATCGAAATCGCGGTCGTTGGCGAGATCGCTCACCCATTGTTGAAGCGGTTCGATGTCGTCCGCGCTCAGTGCGTGATTGAGCCGATCCAGAAATCCGGCAAAGAAGAAGCTCGATGCGAAGCTGCCGTCGCCGAGCCGCGCACGACTCGATTGAACCATGCGGCTCAGCAACAGTTTTCGATCTTCGCGGATGAAGTCACCGACGAGCTGTCGCGTGCGTGCATCGAGTTGCGGCCTGATCATGAGTTCCCGTTCCGTTTCAAGCCTGGCAGTGTCGAGAGTACGCAGGCAGTCGCTGATTGAAACATTCAAAATAGTCGCCTGTGGTGATGAGAAGCGCTACGGAGGGGACCGCAGGGGTGGGTGCCTTAATGGGCCTCGACAGTCCCGTATTGCGCGTGACGCGTCTGAGTCTGCGTGGCGGTCTGCGGAATCATCGAGGACGATCCGCCGGCGGAGCACGCGGCGAGGCTCACGGCGACGAGCGCTAACGAGAAGGCTGCAACGAACTTACGGGCGTTCATTAGGTCCCCCACAAAGTAAGAGTGGCTGCCTCCACAGTAGCGGGGGGTGCAAGCGGTCGTCTCCCACCAATGATTGGTGGGTTTCACCGGTGGCTACACGATGCCGTGTTCACGGGCAAATGCAATCGCCTCGCGGCGGCTCGAGCAGCCGAGCTTCTTGAGAATCGCCTTGATATGCCAGTCGACGGTGTGCGGGCTTCTGCCAAGCGACGCCGCGATCTCTTTCGTCGACGAGAAATGCCCGAGGTGCCTCAGGATCTCAACCTCCTTTGGCGTGAGCCCGGCCATCGTCGTCGTGCTTCCGAATCCCCGAGGCATCGGCAATGCCTGCAACATTCGTGCGATCCCGGCGAGGCCCGCGGTCGAGAGGGTTTGCAACGCTTCGTGAACGCTGCTTTCGTCACTGCGGGTTTCGGCGTAGAGGTAGAGTGAACGGGCGCTCCGGACAAAGGCTCGGTGCGCGGGAGCAAGCTGATGTTGCAGCCGCTCCGCGGCCGCAATCAGATTGTTG